>NZ_JAYGHP010000025.1:13646-31710 GCF_034932065.1 Crocosphaera sp. UHCC 0190 | reverse complement strand
AAATGACATTCTTGTAACCGTCCCTATGAAAACAGGCTAGTTAGACTAGGAGCCGGATGAGGTGAAAGTCTCATGTCCGGTTTTGAATGGGAGTTGTGGTAGGTGACTACCACTTCGACCCCTAATCCCAAAATCTTCCTAAAATTCTCTCAGGAAACGTCGAGAGAGATATTTTTCTGTGATGCTAAAACAATGTTTACTGGTTTAATTCAAGGTCTTGGTATCTTATACCCTCTCGAATCTGATCGCTTTACCCTCTCGATTTTTGATGCCTCCACCAATCCCATTTTATCAGATTTAGCCTTGGGGGATAGTGTGGCCGTTGATGGAGTCTGTCTCACCGTTGAGGAAATTGTCAATGATGGTTTTGTGGCCACTGCCTCCCCAGAAACCCTACAACGCACTACCTTAACCCAAAAAATTCAAACCGCAACTTATGTCAATATAGAACCTTCTTTGCGGGTTGGTAGTAAATTAGGAGGACATTTTGTGACGGGCCATATCGATGGAATTGGTTGTTTACAGGAGTCTATCTCGACAGATAAAGCTTGGGAAATGACTTTTGCTGCCCCATCCTCTCGCTTAGAACAGTGGCACCATTATATTGGACGTTATCTTATTCCTAAAGGGAGTGTGGCGGTAAATGGCATTAGTTTAACGGTGGCTGACTGCGATCGCCAGGGAACTTGGTTTAAAGCGGCCGTCATTCCCCATACCTATCATCAAACCAATCTTTGTCACCTGAAAATCGGAGATTGGGTCAATATTGAAGGGGATATCTTAGGAAAATATGTGGCTAAGTTATTAGGACAACCTTTACAGCCACAACAGGAAACATCCGAGATTAGCTTAACTTTCCTAACAGAAAATGGTTATTTGTAAACTTTTATTACTGCTCTTGCGGACATCGAAACCATCATTGTTAGTATTTTTTGAGAGATCCCTGTAAATTTTACATAAAATCCTCAACTTTGATGGCGGATTTTGAGATAAGGGGCCATACTAGGTATAGTAGATCTTGCACGGCTTCATTTTAATTAACAGACTTTAGAGACAATCTCCCATTGGTGTGAGGAGATGAAATAAATTGTCTCTATTTGAAAGAGATAGCTGACGCAATAACCACGGGACTGACTTTTGTCTGTCGTGGAGGGATATTTATTGTGCTTTTAAAACAGCACTTCAGAGGAGAACACACCAGTGACTAATAATAAATTAAATCATTCACCAAAAACAAAGAGGCGATCGCCCGATACTCAATCTCAAGAGCAGATGAATTTTACTGAATATAGTAGCGTAGAAAAAACCGAAATAACCAGCAACCCGATCAATTTACCAAAAACTGCCTTAACCCCCCTGAGTTTCTGGCTTTCTAAAAATCAAGGAGAGAGTCCCAAGCAGGTGAGTTGGAAAACTGTCAAGCATCCCACCACGAAACAAATAGAAAAGGGTTCTCGTCAATTCTTTTTTTGGGAAACCTTAATCACCGTTGGGTTGTTAGTCATGGCCTTGTGGATGCAAACCCTACCCACCCGTCAACTACCTGAAACCATGAACAATAAGTCTATACAATGGTTTGAGATGAACGACTCACAAAAGAGCTTTTAGGACTTTCCTCACGCTGTCCAGGGAACTATCACGGAAATGATAGAGTATTTAACAAATCTTAACTAGGGGTTGACACCTATGTTAAAAATTGTGTAATATTTAGAAATGTCTATAGCGTCATCGTTCATCTCTAGACAGTTTTGGGGGGAATACTTTAGGGAGACGGAAGTAGATTCAAACCCCATAACCGAAGGAACGCCCCAAACCATAGAGAATCATCAGGTAGCAACAAGAAGATGCTAACAATTTCTTTAATTACACTAACCATTGCCTCACTGTCTGCTTTTCTCAGCCTTAACATCACAGAAGATGTGGCCAAAGTAGCCATGGGATGTATCGCCCTGCTTTCTTTTCTTTTAACCCTCCTTTTCGCACCTTGGCCCCTGAAGTTAAGCATAGTGGCGATTCCTTTGATTATTGATAGATTGAATAGCAGAACAGAGAGAAAGTCTGCTAATTAAGGGATAAGTCCGACAAAATATCTCAAATTTTTTCCCGAAGAAACCCAGAAATTCCCTAAAAACGATGGGCTTTGTGGGTAATGAGATCAAACTTAAACCGCTTAGCGGCGTGGGTATCCCCATAAAGATTTAAGGTAACAGACGGTTCATCCCCCACGGCTTCGACGCAGTGAATCGCTTCTGTGGTAAAACTAATAATATCTCCTGGCTGCAGGATTTTCTCATCAACTTTCTCAATATTCTGAGGATTTTCTGGGGTAGGGACGCATTTCCAAAAGACATTTTTTTGTTGTCCTTGTAAGGTAGCAACCACTCCCCAAGTACCATGGGTATGAATTGTAGTGCTACTACCTGGTAACATAATCTCGGTTTGTAGGGTTAGGGGATAGCCAGGTTCATCATAGAGTAAGGATACCTCGGTTCCTGTCTTTTCAGAAGGGCTAGGAATTTGATTACTTACCCAATAAACATTAAGCAATAACTTTCGTACCAAGCGACGTAAACTAGGCAGATATTCGGTTTCCGTTTCTCCCGTTATCTCAGCTTGGTTGATAATATCATCTAATTCTGTTAAAAACCGATGTAGTCGATATTGGGTAGTTTGGTTTAACAAGTCCCATTGTCTAGGGGAAGGAAAAGATAAACATTCACCATCTTCGTTAACTAACCAGTCTTGTTGTGGCATAAACTCTCCTAAAATTTGACTGAGGGCCAAACTACAGAACCTAATATTTAAGGATACTCATGGTTGGGGTAAGTTTCCTCAAGAATTAAATGAAATTTAATTTTATTGATACTGAACTAAGCAAAGATCAGTTAGGAAATTCTTGATGAGTTTCAATTATCATAAAACTGAGTGAATATCATGGTGGGTTACGGTTGATAATCAATTAACATATTACTTGCATAAATTATCGCCACCTAACCCACCCTACACATTTTGATTACTAACATACATTAATTCCAAAAATAGGATAAAATCAGGAAACGGCAATTAAATCAACCCATGAACATCCTGACTAACCTCTTCTCCTCGTCAAACAAAACCCAGAATAAGCCGAAAAAACAGCAACAAACGGGACTACCTCGCCCTAAAAAAAGTCGTCGCGGTATCCCTATCAAATCTGCGGAAGAAATTGCTATCATGCGTCAATCTGCCCGTATTGTCGCAACCGTTCTCAAAGAAATTGAGGCTATCGTTAAACCGGGGATGACGACGGGAGATCTTGACGCTTATGCAGAACAGAGAATCAGGGAAATGGGAGCAACCCCCAGTTTTAAGGGATATTATGGGTTTACAGGGTCAATCTGTGCCAGCATCAATCAAGAAGTGGTTCATGGTATTCCCAATGTGAAGCGAATGATTCGCCGTGGGGATCTGTTAAAAGTCGATACAGGAGCCTATTATAAAGGGTATCATGGGGATTCTTGTATTACCATTGCCGTGGGAAAAGTTTCCCCTAAAACCAATCGTTTAATGCAAGCAGCAGAAGAAGCATTATATGCAGGAATTGAACAGGTAAAAGCAGGTAATTATTTATTAGATATTGCGGGTGCGATCGAAGATTTGGTCAGAAAATATGGCTATAGTGTAGTGGAAGATTATACAGGTCATGGGGTAGGGCAGAACCTTCATGAAGAACCTTGTGTTTTTAATTATCGTACGAGAGAATTACCGAATATAAAATTAAAAGCAGGTATGACTTTAGCCATTGAACCGATTGTTAATCAAGGGTCAAAATATACCCGAACCCTACGCGATCGCTGGACGGTGGTAACAGTAGATAATGCCCTTTCCGCCCAGTTTGAGCATACTGTATTAGTAACAGAAACGGGTTATGAAATTTTGACTGATCGCACAGGAATTTGCCAGTCCTGATATCTTGATTAGGATTTTACCGAACCAGCCAGAATGCCCCGGACAAAATAGCGTTGTAGTCCAAAAAATACGATTAAGGGTACAATCATGGTAATAAATGCGCCAGCCGTCAGTAAATGCCAATCCTGACCACGAGAGCCGACCATATTACTCAGTTGAATTGTGACAGGGGCAACATCAGAAGTTCCGCCAAGATAGACTAGAGCAATCAGCAAATCATTCCAGACCCAGAGAAATTGAAACACCGCAAAAGAGGCGATCGCTGGCATGGAGAGGGGAACGATCAGCTTGGTGAAAATTTTGAGATGGGATGCACCATCAACCTCTGCTGCTTCGATCAGATCTCTGGGTAATGCGCCAATATAGTTGCGTAACAAATAAATACCGAGGGGTAAACCATAACCCGTATGGGCCAACCAAACCCCCAAAAAACTGTTAGATAACCCTAAATCTCGGTACATCCGCAAAATGGGAATCAGAGTCGTTTGTAGGGGAACTACCAATAAGCAGACCACGATGATAAATAAGAGTTGCCGTCCGGGGAATTTCATCCAAGCAAAAGCATAGGCCGCAAAAGTGGCGATCGCAATGGGAATCACCGTTGCTGGAATGGCAATGGTCAAACTGTTTAAAAAAGCCTGTCCCATGCCCTGAGATTGCAACACTTCCAGGTAATTACCCAAATGATATTGGGTGAGTTCAAAAGGATGTTCAAAAATTGACCACCACCCCGTCTTTAACATAGCATCACGCCGCCGAAAGGAACTAATTAAAAGTCCCACCGTGGGCAAAGTCCAGATAAAAGAAATGATTAAAATAGAGATGTGAATGGGTGCTTTTTGCCAAAATTCCGTTTTAGGTTGGTTTTTTTTCTTGATCATCTTAATCTTTCCTGTGATCTAAATCTGCGAATATTACCGATCATGACGGGAATAATTAATAGTAATAAAATGACAGCGATCGCACTCCCCCGTCCAAAATTACGAAAGTTAAACATTTCTTTAATCATGCGACTAGCAATCACTTCCGTTCCTTGATTTCCTCCCGTCATCACAAAGACAATATCAAACACTTTCAACACCAAAATGATTACCGTCGTACTAACCACTAAAATTGTGGAACGAATCATCGGAATGGTGATCTGCCAAAAAATTTGCCAACTGTTTGCCCCATCAATGCGAGCCGCTTCGATGATATTTTCTGGAATCCCTTTGACAGCAGAGGATAAAATCACCATACAAAAGCCCGTATAAAGCCAAATCATAATAGCAATTAGGGCAAAATTATTAACGTAACGTTCCACCAACCAACCCACAGGTTCAAAACCCAAATTGACTATCACAGCGTTAAGCAAACCAATTTGAGCATCTCCCATGGGTTTGTAAGCATAGATAAATTTCCAAATGACACTTGCCCCGACAAAAGAGATCGCCATCGGTAAGAAAATCAGGGATTTAGCAATGGGTTCATAGGAGACTTTATCCACCAAGACAGCGATAATTAATCCTAAACTGACGCTAATTCCCGTCACCAAAACAAGCCATAATAAATTGTTACGAAATGCCACCAACATCCCTTGATCCGTGAAAGCAAAAATATAATTTTTTAAGCCGACAAAGTTCTGAGATCGCCCATCAAAAAAGCTGAGATAAATTGTCTGGATAGTCGGCCAAATTAAATAGGTGGATAATACAATCATCGCTGGTGCGATATATACCCAGGGCAAAAAGTGACGATTCCAGGGTTTAGGCAGGGCATTAATACCATAGTTTGCCAGATAAAATAAGCCAATCACGCCGCCACAACCAAAGGCGATCGCCAAAATTACCTCTAAAATTCGAGAAATAACTTCCATCTTTTTCTCATCTTGACAACAATTAAATCTACTGAGTTGACTCTGGCCAACTATTTTCAATATTTTGCAAAACCGTATCTACATCCGTCCCACCAACATAGTCTACCATCCCTGACCAAAAGGTTCCCGTTCCCACCGCACCAGGCATCATGTCTGAGGCATCAAAGCGGATAACTTCCGCATCAGCCAGAATTTGCGCCTGTTTTTTCATTAATTGGTCAGGATAGAGCGTTAAAGAGATGTTTTTTCGGGGAGAAATATAGCCCCCTAAACCCGCAGCAACTTCATGGGGAACTTTACTGGCCAGATACTCCATTAACTTGCGAGCTTCTGGTGTGTCATTAAACATGGCAAACACATCCCCTGCTACCAAAATGGGTAAACCTTGCTCTGCATTGATGGGTGGCAAGGGGAAAATCCCGACATCTTCGGTGATGTTCACATCTTCTGGCAGAAAAGAGGCAATAAAAGTGGCCTGACGATGGAGATAACAATTAGGCTTATCCCCAAATAACCCTTGAATTGAATCGCCAAAAGGTGTGCTGAGGACTCCCACCATGCCACCATAGACATAGTTTTTATTACGGACAATTTTGCCAAAAGTTTCCAAGGCATTTTTCACAGACTGATCGGTAAAAGGGATTTGGTGAGTAATCCACCGATCATAAGTTTTCGCCCCTGCCGTTCGTAACATGATATCTTCAACCCAGTCTGTAGCAACCCATCCCGTCGCATCTCCACTTTCTAGGCCAATACACCAGGGGGTTTTTCCTTCTGCTACCAGGCGATCGCTCAAGGCGATCATCTCATCCCAAGTTTTGGGAATCTCGTAACCGTTTTTCTTAAAGACTTTTGAGTTATACCATACCAAACTTTTCACCGAAGCTCGATACCAAACCCCATAAACCGTATCATCAACGCTGCCCAATTCCAACCAAGAATCAGCATAAGCGTCTTGCAACTGTTGGGGAGTCATAAAGTTCGTCAGGGGGATCAATTTGCCTTCTTTGGCAAAATCCTTCATCAACCCTGGTTGGGGGAACATGGCCAAATCTGGAGGATTACCCGAATCTACACGAATGGGTAAGGTGGTGGCAAAAGTGTCTGTCCCTTCATAAACGATTTCAATACCTGTTTCTTCCGTAAAGGCAGCTAAAGCTTGTTCAAGTTTTTTTTGCTGTTCACCGATCACCACACCGAGGATGGTAACTTGTTTTTTGGTGCTTTCACTGGATTCTTGGGCGGGTTGACAACCCACTAACAAAGCAATACTGATGAATGCGATAGAACATAGGCTAAGTAATGGGGTTTGTTTATACTGTTTCATTAAACATAAATTGAATGGTTTGCTGATGACTATCAAATAGATAAATGCGTTGGCTATCTAATAATAAATCGAGGGTTTCTCCCGACCTTACCTTAACACGAGGATCAAGACGAGCCACTAATTCTGAACCTTCTGGGGTTTCCAGATAAACAATGAGTTCATTACCCATCATTTCCACAAGATTAACCACTGCTTTGATTTTGAACCCTTGAATATCTGGGGGGAGGTATTGGGGATGGTAAATATTTTCGGGACGAATTCCCAGGGTAAGGAGGCGATCTTCTGTCTCTGGAAACATGAGATGAATTAAGGTCTGACCCCATTTTAAATAGGGCTTCCCTCCTTGTTCAAGCCTTTCTACCTCAAAAAAATTCATCGCCGGACTACCAATAAATCCCGCGACGAACATATTCGTCGGATTGTTGTATAAATTACTTGGGGTGTCTACCTGTTGCAAAATTCCATCCTTCATCACCGCAATGCGATCGCCCATAGTCATCGCTTCTACTTGATCATGGGTGACATATATAAACGTGGTTTTTAGATCAGTATGAAGTTTGCTAATCTCTTTTCTGGCCTGTACTCGCAACTTTGCATCCAGATTAGACAAGGGTTCATCCATCAAAAATACCGCAGGTTTCCGTACAATGGCCCGACCGACTGCCACCCGTTGTCGTTGACCCCCTGACAGTTCTTTGGGTTTACGATTAAGTAGCTTTTCGATCCCCAACTGTTGGGCCGCACCGTGGACTCGCTGCTTAATTTCTATGGAGGATTTTCCCTGCAACTGTAAACTAAACGCCATATTTTCAAAGACGCTCATGTGAGGATAGAGAGCATAGGATTGGAACACCATGGCAATATCTCGATCTTTGGGGGACAGTTCATTCACTCGGCGATCGCCAATAGAAATTTGTCCTTGGGTAATGGACTCTAGACCCGCTAATAGCCTTAAGGACGTGGTTTTTCCACAACCTGACGGCCCCACAAAGACCAGAAATTCCCCATCCTCAATCTCTAGATTTAGATTATTAACAGCGACATAATCTTCAAATCGCTTCGTTACTTGTTCAAAGGTTACATTCGCCATCAGCTTTTCTCATTTTAGCTTTGGGATGTGCATTAGATTTACTTATGCGATTTCACCGTAACTAATTCTACACATAATGTCAAATTTGACTATACTCATGTTAAAACCTGGCAATAGTTGCGACATTTTAGATGACTCTTGAATCATGATGCTCTTTGATAATGCCCCGATTCGACTCTACACGCCCCCCACCTGTACCCTCAAACTTTGGGACAAACGTCCCCTATTATCCCGTTGGCACGAGAATAACATCTTAGATAATCTAGAATTTGAACTGCATTTTGATGACCCCCGACTCTTAGAAGAGCAACAAGTGACGATTAAAGGCGATCGCTCTCAATTAGAGTTACTTTATGATGTGGTGGCTTCTTATGTGCAGAATTTTCTCTCCCAAACTTCCCGTTGTCTGATGGCCCCTGAGCAACCCTCAAACTCGCCACAAAGCTGTTTTGAGGAACAACCTAACCCATCTTTGTTGTCGGAGGAAATGCCCGCCCTTTCCCCTACCGGATTACTCACCCACAAGCTTAACTTAGGTTCTTTGGCCAACCAAGCCACTCATCCCACCATTAATCTTAGTGCCTCTCAACTGTTTGATCTCCTCAATGCCTTAGAGGAATACAGCGATACTATTATTTCCCTCGTCTCTCCTGAAACCAACTCCCCTCGTAAAACCTTTTGGGTGTGGAGTGCGGCGACAATAGCGGCGTTACTTGCCGTCTTAATTCCTACCGTCGGGGTGCAATGGGTGAGACAAATGACTTCCTCAGAGTCATCGGAGAAGGAAAATTCTAATGATCAAGCAAATCGCCGTTCTTTTCTTGATGTTTTACCCCCTGTTCCCCCAGCACCGAATAAATCTATCTCTCAGCCTTCCTTAGACCCTAATTTAGCTAATCGTGATCCTTTGCCTCCCCCTTCTCAAATTGGTCAAGGAACCGTGCCTCTCCGTAATCCTAACATTGCGATTCAAGCCCCTCCACTGCGCGTCTTACCCCCGCCTCCCATTGCTCCTCCCGCTCCCCCCAAACCCAATACGGCTAATTCTGTTCCCAATGGAGCCAATTATGAGGTTCCGGTGCATCTACTGCCCAATGGCGAAACCCCCATCGTTATGCCCGCCTTACCCCCTGATGCAGTGGCACAATTGATGAGACAGCCGACTCTTCCCCCACCCCCAACCTTACAAGCGAGAGTCCCTAATCAGCGATCGCCAAGGGATACTGTCACTATTCCTAACGAATTACAATCACAGGAAACATCCGTTGCGGTGAAACCTAGCCCTAACATGACCCTACTGGATGCCATTCCGCAAGTGGCAGAAGCGAGGCAATATGTACAAGCGCGATGGCAACCTCCGAAGAAGTTGGCCCAAACCCTGGAATATCGCTTAATTGTGCAACCCGATGGCTCTCTTAAACAGACTATTCCTTTGGGTAAGGCTGCGGCTCTTTATACTCCCCAGACAGGTATTCCTGCCCCTGGAACGGCTTTTGTCTCTAGTCTCGATGTTCCTGGCAATCAAACCATTCGCCTTGTTTTGAGTCCCAATGGAACTGTTAAAACCTTTTTGGAATAAGGAGCCATTTCTAATTTAAAGTTGAATAAATCATGCTATAATCTGCTTTTTGTTATAATAGTTTTGGTAAGATCAACTATAATTCTGGGAGGAATTGTACCCTACCGTGTTCACTACTATAAAACCCCCGTCAACATCTGCCCTTAATTTGCTACCTAATGATTTATTTTCAGCAATTAATGAGCTTAAAAGAGATTTAAAAGCGATTATTTTGGCTCATTACTATCAAGATCCTGATATTCAAGATATTGCTGATTTTATTGGAGATTCTCTCGGTCTTTCTCAGCAAGCTGCCACGACGCAAGCAGAAGTAATCGTCTTTGCGGGAGTTCATTTTATGGCAGAAACCGCCAAAATTTTGAATCCTGATAAATTAGTTTTATTACCAGATTTAGACGCGGGATGTTCCTTAGCTGAGAGTTGTCCTCCGGCAGAATTTGCCAAATTTAAGGCACAATATCCCGATGCTTTGGTGGTTTCGTACATTAATTGTACAGCAGAAATCAAGGCCATGAGTGATGTTATTTGTACGAGTTCTAATGCCGTAAAAATTGTTAATCAACTACCAAAAGATCGTCCGATTATTTTTGCACCAGATCGCAATTTAGGACGATATGTAATGGAACAAACAGGACGAGATCTGATTTTATGGCAAGGCAGTTGTATCGTTCATGAAACCTTTTCAGAGAAGAAGATTGTACAATTAAAAATTGAGCATCCCGAAGCCGAAATTTTGGCTCATCCTGAGTGTGAACCCTCGGTTTTACACCATGCTGATTATATTGGTTCCACCACGGCTTTACTCAACTATTCCCATCAGAGTTCCCATCAAATATTTATTGTTGCGACTGAACCGGGGATTATTCATCAGATGCAAAAATACAACCCTAATAAGATGTTTATTCCTGCACCAGCCATGAATAATTGTGCTTGTAATGAATGCCCTTATATGCGTCTCAATACCCTAGAAAAATTGTATTTAGCTATGAAGTTTAAGCAGCCAGAAATTATTATGGATGAATCAATTCGAGTAGCGGCCTTACGTCCTATTCAAAGAATGTTAGAAATGTCTAAATAGCTGAAATTATCTTTAGCATTAATGCTTAATCTAGGGTGGGCAATGCCCACCAACAACTTATCTATTGTTATCAATTTTTGAATGTGGGATACAATGATTATCTCAGCGTTTTAACCGATAACCGTACACTAGCCTTCTAATGTCTTCCTATGAACCCCTCCATCATAAATATCGCCCCCAAATTTTTGCCGACTTAGTGGGGCAAGAAGCGATCGCCACCACCTTAACCAATGCGATCGCCACCAGACGCATTGCTCCCGCCTATTTATTTACGGGGCCAAGGGGAACGGGAAAAACCTCTAGTGCGCGGATTTTAGCCAAATCCCTTAATTGTCTAGCGGTTGAATATCCCACCGCGACTCCTTGTGGCAACTGTGAGGTTTGTCGGGCGATCGCCAGGGGTTCCGCGTTAGATGTAATTGAAATTGACGCAGCAAGTAACACTGGGGTTGATAACATTCGAGAAATCATCGAACGGGCCCAATTTGCCCCGGTACAGTGCCGTTATAAAGTGTATGTGATAGATGAATGCCATATGCTGAGTGTGGCAGCCTTTAACGCCTTATTAAAGACCTTAGAGGAACCCCCAGATCGGGTTATTTTTGTGCTAGCGACAACTGATCCTCAGCGAGTTTTACCGACCATTATTTCCCGTTGTCAACGCTTCGACTATCGTCGCATTCCCTTAGAAGCAATGGTTAAACATTTAACAGAAATTGCTCAAAAAGAAACGATTGAAATTGAGAAAGAAGCCTTAACTTTAGTGGCCCAAATTTCCAATGGTGGCTTAAGAGATGCAGAAAGTTTATTAGATCAATTAAGCTTATCATCAGGAACTGTTACCCCTGAAAAAGTTTGGGATTTAGTGGGAGCAGTCCCGGAGAGAGACTTATTATTATTATTACAAGCGATTCATTCTAATCAATCAGAAACCGTCATAGAATCTTGTCGCCAATTGATGAACCGAGGGCGAGAACCCTTAGTCGTTTTGCAAAATTTAGCTAGTTTTTATCTTAATCTATTAATTGCGAAAACGGCTGCAAATCGGGCTGATTTAGTCGCAGTTACGGCAACAACTTGGCAAGATTTATGTCAAGAAGCACAAGAGTGGGAAATTGAAACAATTTTAATGGGTCAACAAAAGCTAAAAGACAGTGAATTTCAGCTAAAAAATACCACTCAACCCCGTTTATGGTTAGAAGTTACCCTATTAGGTTTACTGCCTTCTGTCTGTCGTCCTCAAACGATTATTGAAACGGTTTCTATTCCTCAAAAAATACCTCTTAATCCTACTCCAAAACCTAATCATTCTTCTCAAGAAACAATCCTACCTAAACCTAGTTCTTTGCCCTCTGAAAAGACGGAAGTTAAACCGGAGATAAACCCACCTGAAGTTATTAATCATCAGGATAATTCTTCTCCGACTAATACCGAATTTAATGGAATTGATTCCCAAAACGTTGATCTAGTTCAACTCTGGCAATTGATATTATCTAAACTTCCTCGTCTTTCATCAGCATTAATTAAAGAGCATGGTCACTTAATTAGTTATCAAGGAACTGTGGCAACTATCAACATTAAAACTCAAGGTTTACTGAAAGCTGCCCAAAACCAATTGCCTCAAATTGAAGCTGCATTTGAGTTAGTTTGTGGACATAAAGTTAAGGTTAATTTTAAAGTAAATTCCGGCTATATTGCTGATTATTCTGAGTCTAAATCTTCATCGGTTTCTCCTAATATCATTAATCATAATAGTAATAATAATGGTCAATCATTGAATGAAAATAATCATATATTGACTCAGAATGAATCAGAAACTTTTACTAAAAAAAAAGAAGAAATTCCTCTCTTGAATAAAGTTGAGGAGCAGATTCAGGAGCCTATTATTCCAGAAATTTCTGATTTAGTTGAGCCTTCTGAAGATCAACTTAAAAAAGCAGTGGACAAGGTAGCTAAATTTTTTGAAGGAGAGATTGTTAATATTATCAATGATTTGGAAAATGAACAAGTCAATGTTTCTGAGGATACTTCTAATCAAAGCATTTCTGATCAGAACTTATCTCAAAAAATAGAACAGACAGAAATGACAACAAAAGATGATAAACAAAGGTTAGAAGAGGAATTAGAATTACCAGAACAATTACCTTTATTCTTAGAACAAGATAGTCAATTATCTCAGGAAGTTCAACAACCGAAAAAGCATGAGATTGAAGAAGTCAACCTAATTAAGTTTATAGAAGATAGAGAAGAAATATTAGGAGAAGAATTAGAATTACCAGAAAAATTACCTTTATTGTTAGAAGAAGATAGTCAATCATCTCAGCCATTTGAACCACAAGAAATTGAAGAAAATCAAAGCCTTAATAAACAAGAAATAAATCCGCAAGAAACAGAGGATAAACCGATAAAAAACACCAGCGATCATCAAAACTCTTCCTCTAAAAAGAGACCTAAAATCAACAGAGAGGAAGCCATCCCAGAAAGTGACGAAAATCTCGATTTTTAAGTAAAAATTACTGTAATTTGTGGAATAAACTATGACAAAGCCCAACTTAAATAACCTAACCTTTCCCTTGGTTTTGAGCTTATTATTATCCTTTATTACTATGTCATGTGCCTTAAAAAATCAGGCATCTTCTCAGGAAGACATCATTACACAAGCAGCCGCCAATAATAATAGAGAGAAAGAAACTTGGCCCTTTGAAGCAGGAAGAGATAACTACGATAAAAACGCCTTATTAGACTTACGATATCTCAATGAAAAAATCGCTGGAGAATCAGGATTTATTCGTCTATCTTCTGATGAGAAAGACTTTGTAAAAGGTGATGGAAAGTCCATTAGATTTTGGGCAGTTAATTCCGATGTTTGGCGAAAAGGATATGATGCTTTACAAGATAATGCTAAATTTTTAGCAAAACGGGGAGTTAATATGGTACGTTGGCATGGTCAAAGTGTCGGCAAAAATAAAAATTTACCTTTACAAGAAATAGATAAAAATGCCCGTCAGCAACTGTGGGAATATGTAGCAGCAATGAAAAAAGAAGGGATTTATTTAACTATCTCTCCTTATTATCCTAATGCGCTTAAACCTCAAAAAAATTGGACAATTCCCCGTGATAGTAAAACCTTTCATGCTTTATTATTCTTTGATCCAGAATTACAAAAAGCCTATAAAAATTGGTTAAAAAATTTATTGGAACCTGTAAATCCTTATACGGGAATTGCCCTAAAAGATGATCCAGCGATCGCAATTATTCAACTACAAAATGAAGACTCTTTATTATTTTGGACATTTGATCAGCTTAAGGGTCGAGATTTAGAGATTTTAAAACATCAATTTAGTGATTGGTTAATCAAAAAATACGGAAGCTTAGAAAAAGCGTCAGAAGCTTGGGGAGGAGTATCAATTAAAGAAGATAATTTTGATAAAAAATTAGTCGGCTTTTATAAACTATGGGAGTTAACTAAAGAACAAAAATTCTGGAGTAGAAAAACGAAACGAATGGATGATCAGACAGAATTCTTGACTGAAAAAATGTATGATTTTAATACAGAAATAAAGCGTTTCTTGCGGGAAGAAATTGGGGCAAAACAATTAATTAATGCGGGGAATTGGAAAACAGCAGACCCTGTAAAACTCAATGATTTAGAACGTTATTCTTACACCGCAACAGAAGTCATTGGTGTTAATCGTTATTATAATGGAGGGGAGCATCAAGGAAAATTTTCAGGATGGGCAATTGTTAATGGGGATAAGTTTACAAATCGTTCGGTTTTATTTGACCCTTATTCCTTTCCTCTTAATCTTAAACAAGTTGCAAATCATCCCATGATTATCTCAGAAAGTTCCTGGGTTCCACCTTTAGGATATCAGTCAGAAGGGCCATTTTTAGTCAGTATTTTTCAATCTTTAACTGGAGTTGATGGCTTCTATTGGTTTAGTATGAAAGAACCCCAATGGCGACAACCTTCTTCTGCAAATGGTTATAAACCTTCTCTGGGTAAATGGGTAATAAATACCCCAGAATTGCTAGGAAACTTTCCTGCTGCGGCTTTGATGTATCGTCAAGGTTATATTAAACAAGGAAAACCAGTCATTCAAGAAAAACGAGAACTCAAGGATTTATGGCAACGAAAAGCCCCATTAATTTCAGAAACTAAAAG
This sequence comes from Crocosphaera sp. UHCC 0190, assembly GCF_034932065.1. Taxonomy (NCBI): domain Bacteria; kingdom Bacillati; phylum Cyanobacteriota; class Cyanophyceae; order Chroococcales; family Aphanothecaceae; genus Crocosphaera; species Crocosphaera sp. UHCC 0190. Next base: position 16,668 of record NZ_JAYGHP010000025.1, on the reverse strand, counting down.
TTTTGATCCTAACCGAGATCAAGAAACAGCTAATAGCAATAATAACCTATCTAATAGAATTAATCCTTTAGCCTTTTTAGTGGGGCCTGTAGAAGTAACTTATCAAGATAAATCTTCCCAAAGTCAGGCTTTAAATCTTAATGAATACATCGATGAAAAAGCCAAAATTATTCGGTCTATTACTGGGGAAATTACCTGGAATTATCAACAAGGATTTTGTACAATAAACACGCCAAAAGCCCAAGGTGTGACAGGATTTTTAAAGAATTTAGGTACAGTAAAATTAGGAGATACAACCATTACTTCTAACAATGAATATGGTACAATTTTAGTGGTATCAATGGATAATAAACCCCTTAACCAGTCCCAGCAAATTTTAGTCCAAATGGGAACTATTGCTCGTCCTACAGGTTGGCAACAAAAAGAGGTGACTTGGCAAGACAAAAAAGGTAATTTACAACAAGAGTTTGAGGTAATAAATTATGGTAAAGCTCCTTGGCGACTCATTAAAAATGATGTTACTTTAACTATTAATAATCCTAAGTTAACTCAAGGAACTATTTTAGATGCTAATGGAGTGGCTCAAGGAAAGGTTAAACTAAAAAGCGATAATAAGCAAATTTCTTTACAGTTTCCTCCTAATGCTAAATATTTGATTCTTGATTAAAATAAAAGTAAATAACTTATTCTAATAACATTTCAATTACTTCTTGTAAGTTTTTGTGTAATTCATCCAAGGTTTCACCAGTGGAATGTGCGCCAGCAAAACCGGGGACATAACCTACATAAAGATTGGTATCTTTGTCCTTTTCAATAACGGTGTTAAACCCCTACAAAGCCATTAAATTGCTGTAGGGGCATAATACTATTATGCCCTAATCTTTGACAAACCATTAAAATACTGTAGCCTCATAAACTTGTTAGGGGAAGAATCGATAAACTTCTTTTCTATGTAAAAAGCGAACAAAAATCAATTCATTATTAGTGATTTCAATCCCAATTCGATAGTCTCCTATTTTCAGGCGATAAAATGTTTGATAACCTTTAAGTTTTTTGAGATTATTGATTTCACTTAAACTATCAGCTAATTTACATTCATTGATGCTCTCTTTAACATTTAATAATAGTTTTTTATCTTTGATTTTCTTCAAGTCTTTCGCAAATTTTGATTCAAATTTAATTTTCATTCTACTTCGCTATCAAGAATTGAAAATATTTCTTCTTCGGAAACAAATTCATTCTGTCTTCCTTCAATTATGGCGTTAGCTAACCCGATTTCTTCTAACGCTTCTAAAACAATTTCATAAAAGATTTCTCGTTTCGATTGCATCATCTCTATTAAAATTTCAGTTAGAAGTTCTTTTGTCTTTTCTTCATTAATGATTGATTCCATGTTTTTTTATCCTTTAATGGTGACTATCCTATTATATATATTATTTATATATGTGTGAATGTCGCTCAGGGTTTAACGGTATTAAACCCCTACAAAGCTATTAAATTACTCTAGTTTAATAAGCATCTTTACGATGAATACAACTTAAGACAAGAATCAGCATTTCTTTGTCTTGAATTCTGTAAATTACACGATAGTTACCTATTCTGATTCGATAACTGTTATCATATCCTTTAAGCTTTTTAACTCCATTAGGACGAGGTGTATCAGCAAGAAGTCGAATGTCTGCAATCATTCGTTTGCGTTGTTTTTGAGGTAATTCGTCTAGTTGCTTTTGAACAGGTTTAGGAATAATAATATGATAGCTCAATTTTAACTAGCCTCATATTCTTCAAGGGTTAAGTAATCTCCTGATTGATAAGCAGACTCAGATGCAATAATATTATCACGTTCTTCTTCGCTGATTTCTTCTTCAATATGTCGTTCTTTAAGAAAGAGTACATAATCAAGTAATTGTCCTAAGAGAGTATCAGGAATATGTTCAATTTCTTTAATGAGTTGTTCTTTAATTGTCATAGTTTTTGCTGATTATATTTTATAATCTTAGTCTAACATAAACTTATACCACTATTTTAATGTCGCTCAGGGTTTAACGGTGTTAAACCCCTACAAAGCCATTAAATTACCGTACTTTATCATGTTCTCGTTGATATTTGTTCCCGCAAACTCTCCAATAATTCGGGATTATCCGACATAAAGTCCAGTAACATCAACATTGTTTCTGTATTCAACTGGGGAATATTATTCGCCTCTGCAATTGCTTGTAGAATACCCAACAATGTTTGTTTATCGCATCCCAAAAGCTTCATCATCTGGAAACATTTAACTGTAAGCAATGAATTAAGAGTATGAGGATGATTATCACTTAATGCAGCTTGATACATTGTTAATGCTTGTTGTGCAAATCTTTCTGCTTCTTCTAGCTTTCCTTGCGTTTCATACAACAAAGCTAAATTGTTGAGACTGGTAGCAACAGAGGGATGATTTTCCCCCAATTGTTGTTCCCAGATAGACAGCGATCGCAGATACAAGGGTTCTGCTTCTGGGTAACGTCCTTGAGATTCATACAAACCTGCTAAATTGTTGAGACTGGAAGCAACATGGGGATGATTTTCCCCCAATTGTTGTTTTATGATAGACAGCGATCGCAGATACAAGGGTTCTGCTTCTGGGTAACGTCCTTGAGATTCGTACAAACCTGCTAAATTGTTGAGACTGGAAGCAACATGGGGATGATTTTCCCCCAATTGTTGTTTTATGATAGACAGCGATCGCAGATACAAGGGTTCTGCTTCTGGGTAACGTCCTTGAGAACGGTACAAACCAGCTAAATTGTTGAGACTGGTAGCAACATCGGGATGATTTTCCCCCAATTGTTGTTCCCTGATAGACAGCGATCGCCGATACAAGGGTTCTGCTTCTGGGTAACGTCCTTGAGAACGGTACAAACCAGCTAAATTGTTGAGACTGGTAGCAACATCGGGATGATTTTCCCCCAATTGTTGTTCCCTGATAGACAGCGATCGCAGATACAAGGGTTCAGCTTCTGGGTAACGTCCTTGAGATTCG
>NZ_JAYGHP010000025.1:0-13562 GCF_034932065.1 Crocosphaera sp. UHCC 0190 | reverse complement strand
CAGATACAAGGGTTCAGCTTCTGGGTAACGTCCTTGAGATTCGTACAAACCAGCTAAATTGTTGAGACTGGTAGCAACATCGGGATGATTTTCCCCCAATTGTTGTTCCCAGATAGACAGCGATCGCTGATACAAGGGTTCTGCTTCTGGGTAACGTCCTTGAGAACGGTACAAACCAGCTAAATTGTTGAGACTGTTAGCAACAGAGGGATGATTTTCCCCCAATTGTAGTTCCCTGATAGACAGCGATCGCCGATACAAGGGTTCTGCTTCTGGGTAACGTCCTTGAGAACGGTACAATTCTGCTAAATTGTTGAGACTGGTAGCAACATCGGGATGATTTTCCCCTAAGCGTTGTTGTGTAAACCTTAAACAATCAGTTAAATAGGGTTCTGCATCATTATAGAGTCCTTGACCTAGATAAAAACGACCCAAACCAATAAACGGCCAATCTAAATCCTCATCTTCTAGGGATTTGTCTAACTCATCAGCAACAACTTTCAGGTGATCAATAATGGGTTCAAAATTGGCAATATCTTCTAAGGTAGGGGTATGAGGAATATTTTTAGCAACTGTCACCATCACCTTACAGTAAGCTTGTTTTGCTTTCTCTTTAATCTCAGACTGTTCTAATTTATCCCTTAGATAGCGACGAATCAAAGTATGCAGTTCATACCAACCATTATCTAAGGTTCTGACTAGATTAAGATGAACTAAATTATCCGTTAACCATTCCTCAATTTCGTCTTCCTCTTGTTCAGGAAATAACCCATCAATAAACACTTTAGGAAAAGGCGCAAGAGCAAATAAACTAAGATAGAGAGCTAAATTTTGGGCTTCTGGTTCCTCCTTTAAAGCGTCCCAACTCAGATCAAAAGCAGCTTTAACCCCTCGTTCCGCAGTCATTTCCGAGTCAAACTTAGGATTTTTAACTAAACTAGCATCTTCTAACCCCTTCTCTGCCAACTTCTCCCTAATTTTCTCCACCGTCCAACTATTGCGCCGTCGCAGTAACCGCGCTACCAATTCCAAAGCTAGGGGTAAATAGCCCAAATCTCGACAAAGTGACTCTGCTTGCTCAATTTGCTCATCAATTCTGCCATCAGTTATATATGAACGCAATAAATCTAAGGCTGCCGCTTCATCTAACTTCTCGATATGGAGAGTTTGAACAGAGGCCGATAGATACTGACAGCGCGTCGTAATAATGACTTTAAAGCGTTTTTCTTCCTTCGGCGGTAAATAGTGCTTAATCTGCTCATAATCCCGCACATCATCAAAAATAATCAATGTTTGATCCGTATCATTTTTAAGCCAATGTTGCCAACAATAAGCAACCCGTTCCCTTAAGGATTCCGTATCTGGTATAGTTAAGCCCAAATAACTGCTGGCAAAAGTCACAATACTCAAACCAGGATCACTATTTACTACATTCAACCAACAAATTCCCCCCCGATAAGTTTCTTTCGGCCATTCCTGCCAACTATACTGTAAGGCTAATTCCGATTTACCGATGCCACCCATTCCCGTTAAGGTAGAAATAGCGACCCTTTCCGTCTGCTGTAACTGTTCGTGTAACTTAATTAAAACGCGATCGCGTCCCACAAATTGAGGGACTCCACTGTTAAATAAATTGTGGGGGTTTGGTTTAACCTGACCAAAATCAGGCGACTTTAGTCAAAAAGTGATATTTTGTTCTTTAATATTAATATCTCTACTGGCAAAATTAAGAATCTTTTCTAACTTAGGAAATTGATTAATTACATAGGAATTATTTTCATTTTCCTTGGCTACCTTTTCCGCAGCTTCCTTAATTTCTGTATCATCTTCGATCAAAGTCGCTATCACTTCAATCGTTTCCGGTAAAATCTTAGGATTCTGTCCCGAAGATTCCAGTTTTTTCAGTGTTTCTGGAGATTTTGCCTCAATTAGTTTTTTTAACTGGGCGATCGTACCATCCAATGTCATCTCACCCACGCGGTTTAAGGCCCCCGTCAGAATAATCGCCACTGTACCAGCCAATGCGGTTAAAGGTTCCATTTGCTTCAAAAATTGTTCCAATTGACTGATTTTATTATAGTCAGGAATTAATGGTATTAAGTCCCTACAAAGGTTATTCTCCCAATAATTTTAACTTCTGACTTCTGAATTCATTACGAGGCGATCGCCTCTTGGGTAAAACGTTTCGTTAAAATTGTCGTTCATGTTGCCTAAAATTTTAAGTCATGGTTGAGTTAAACTAATAATTAATAACAGGTTAAAGCCTGATTCTATAAAAACTAAGTCCGCCTTCGCGGACTAAATTCCAGGTTGCGTAGGCAACCTTTGTTTGTCTAGCTTAACTCTTTAGAGTTAAAGTCTATTATTTGTGATAACTTAGCATAAATAATTCTGGCTGATTTAAGAATAGTTTTACGACGTAACCAATTAGGACTCTGTTCTATTTCTTCTTTGTCTAATAAATCCACTGGACGATCAAGCAACTTTTCTAAATCGCTTTCCATGCGTACTCTATCCAACAAACTCCAACGACAAGAAGGTTCAAAAACAGCTAAAAAATCCACATCACTTGTATCTAGACGAAAATCATCCCGTAAAATTGAGCCAAACACTGCTAATTCTTGAATCTGACAATGCTGACAAAATGTTTGCAATTCTTCCATTGGCAAAGAAATAGCCAGTTTCATAAATTCTACTCAATACTTTGCTTAGTTTTAATCGTCGCTTTTCCCGTAACTTTCAACCCAGTTGCTCCAATTTGTTCAGTATTAGCCGTTGGTTTTCCTTTTACCTGTTGCTCAACCTCTGCATCTAATTCACCCGCCTCAACATTTTCTAATCCCACTTGTCTGAGTTCCCCTGCTTTAATGTCCTTGGCTAAAACCCGTAATTCTTCGGCAAAAATGGGGTCGTCATCCAACACCACATCAAGATTTTTAGTAATGGTTTCAATGGCCGCACTGTCGCCCCCTTCCACTTTAACCAATGCCTCATCAACTTTAGGGGATTTTCCCGTTAATCGGGCTTTAATCTTGCCCCATAATACAGGAATTTTTGCGATCGCCTCTGCGGTAAAACGTTTAGTCAAATCTCCCGTCCCAGACTTGACAAATTCCTGTACAGCCAAACTTACCAGTAGACCTACGGTTAATGGATCACTCTTGACATCCTCCCTCGCCCTCCGCTTCGCTAAAGGGCGGGGATTCCCAAACCTCACGATTTAGGTTTCTGCTTCATAGCACCCGCCTTCACAGATTTGCTCTGTTCGGGTCTTATGGTCGCTCCACAGACTGACACCGCAAGCCCTGCGGCCAAAATGTTCTTGCTGGCGTTGATATCTCTGTCATGGACTACCCCACATTTAGGACATTCCCACTCACGGATATTTAGCGGTAATTTATCCATTGTGTGACCACAATTTCCACAGCGTTTGGAGCTAGGAAACCATTGGTCAATCTTAACTAGATTACGCCCATACCATCGACATTTGTAATCTAATTGCCTAACCAATTCACTCCATCCGCTATCAGAAATAGCTAATGCGAGTTTGTGGTTTTTAACCATATTCTTAACTGCCAACGACTCAACGGCAATCGTTTGATTTTCGCGTACCAAATTAGTCGTCAACTTATGCAAGAAATCTTGGCGAGAATCAGAGATCTTAAGGTGAATTTTAGCCACCTTAACCCTCGCTTTTTCTCTGTTTTTAGAACCCTTCTGTTTACGAGAAAGGTTTTTCTGCGCTCGTCTCAATCTTCTGTAATGCTGCTTAAATTGTTTGGGATTAACAACTTTATCCCCATTACTCGTAGCGATCAAACTTGTAATCCCCAAGTCAATCCCAATTGCATTATCGCTCTTCGGCAACGGCGATCTGGTGGGATCGTCAAAACGAATGGAAATATGCCAACGTCCCGATGGGTGCATTTTAACGGTTACAGAAGACGGCTCACATCCTTTTGGAATCTGCCTAGACCATCGAATGTCCAAAGGTTCAACACTTTTAGCAAGGTAGATTTTTCCATCTTTAAACTTAAATGCCGACTTTGTAAATTCAGCACTACCGCCATTCCTTTTTTTCTTAAAGTTAGGATATTTTGCCCTTCCTGCAAAGAAATTAGCAAATGCCGACTGAAGATGTCTCAATCCTTGCTGTATTGGTACACAACTAACTTCATTAAGAAAAGCCAAGTCTTCTTGTTTTTTCCATTCGGTCAGCATGGAAGATGTTTGGTTGTATCCAATTTTTTCTTGTCTCTCGTACCATCCTTGAGTTCTCTCATAGAGAGCCTTGTTGTAAACCAACCTTACACAGCCCAAAGTGCGCCGCAATAGCGACTCTTGTTCTGGGGTTGGGTAAAATCGGTAACTAAAGGCTTTTTCCATGCCTCACATTATAGCACATCTTTTTGTGAGTGTGTTAAACTACAAATATAAAGCCGTCGTAGAACGACGGGGTTTCTACCCAATTTTTCGATGATTCAATCTCCCTTATTTGCCTCAAAACCAGACCCAGTATGGAATATTAGCCAAACTCAAGTCATCAGCATTTTACATAAAAAGAATTCTTATTGATGTTTTCTTCACAATAATTTGCTAAAGTAACACTAGGCCAATCACTCAACTCAACCGCACAACTTACTCGATCAAAGCTCTATGCCAGGTGACTACTACGAAACTCTTGGGGTTGCCCGTAACGCCAGTAAAGAAGACCTAAAACAAGCATACCGCCGTCTAGCGCGGAAATATCATCCTGATGTTAACAAAGAACCAGGAGCCGAAGAACGCTTTAAAGAAATTAATCGCGCTTACGAAGTGCTATCCGAACCAGAAACTCGTAGTCGTTACGATCAGTTTGGAGAAGCAGGAGTCAGTGGCGCGGGAGGCTTCAACTATGGCGATATGGGCGACATGGGCGGTTTTGCCGACATCTTTGAAACCATTTTCAGTGGGTTTGGAGGTGGTGCAACAACCGGAACCACACGCCGTCGAAGTGGCCCCAGTAAAGGGGATGATTTACGCCTCGACCTCAAATTAGACTTCCGTGAAGCAGTATTTGGGGGAGAAAAAGAAATTCGCATCCCTCATCTCGAAAGTTGTCAAGTTTGTAAAGGTAACGGGGCCAAACCAGGAACCGGATCTCGTACCTGTTCCACTTGCAACGGTCAAGGACAAGTCCGCCGCGCCACCCGTACCCCTTTTGGTAGTTTTGCCCAAGTTTCCGCCTGTCCCAGTTGTAACGGCAGTGGAGAAGTAATTGAAGAAAAATGCGAAGTCTGTGGTGGGGCCGGACGTAGACAAGAAACCAAAAAGCTGAAAATCACCATTCCTGGGGGGGTTGATAACGGAACCCGTCTCAGAGTGTCCCGTGAAGGAGATGCCGGGGTGAGAGGTGGCCCATCTGGGGATCTTTACGTTTATCTCTATGTGGAACCTGACAGAGAATTTACCCGCGATGGGATGAATATTCATTCTGAAATTACTATCAGTTATCTGCAAGCAATTTTAGGATGTACCGTTCCTGTCAATACCGTTGATGGAGAACAAGAATTAATCATTCCCGCAGGAACTCAACCCAATACGGTGTTAACCATGGAAAATTTAGGGGTTCCTAAACTGGGAAATGCAACCATGCGGGGCGATCATCTGATCACCATTACAATTGATATCCCCACCCGGATCAATCCAGAGGAACGGGAACTTTTAGAAAAATTAGCCCATATTAAGGGTCATAGTCACGGTAAAGGAGGAATAGAAGGCTTTTTAGGAGGCTTATTCCATAAATGAACCTCCCTACTGCTGAAGTTTTTTTATTGGATCTACGGGGAACTCCTTGCCCCATTAACTTCGTTCGCACTAAATTAAAATTAGAGCAAATGTCTCCTGGTGAGGTGTTAGAAGTGTGGTTAGATCCAGGAGAACCTATTGAACAGGTTCCCGATAGTTTGACGATGGAAGGGTATCACCTCGAAACCATTGAAGATCGTCAAGAGTTCTTCTCTCTCAAAGTACGTCGTCCCTGATGAACAATGAGGAAGTTAGTGCTGACTGGCTACTGAGCGAAGCCGAAGTGCTGACTTCTCCTACACCCCACCTCTTTGTGCATGATGTGACCCCAACAGACCAGTTTTCTATTCCTCCTATCTCGGAAATTTTCGGGACAGTGGTAGCAGTACAGGCTAATTTTTATCAGGTACGTTTAGATCACACCTTAAAGGATCAAAATGGTTCCCCACTCTCCCATTTACTCTGTACTCGACGCACTCGGTTAAAGAAAATTGGTCAAAATATCATGGTAGGCGATCACGTGATGGTTGAAGAACCAGACTATCAAGATGGACGAGGTGCGATCGCCCAAGTATTACCCCGCAAAACTGAATTATCCCGGCCTCCCGTGGCCAATGCTGACCAAATTCTCTTAGTATTTTCTTTAGAAGAACCCCCCCTAGAACCCTGGCAATTAAGTCGTTTTTTGGTCAAAGCAGAGTCAACAAACCTACCTTCACGTTTATGTCTAAATAAAGCTGATTTAATGCCATCTACTCTACAAAACGCATGGCAGGAACGTCTACAAAAATGGGGCTATAATCCATTATTTATTAGTACGATGACAGGACAAGGATTAGATGAACTTAAAAACTGTCTACGAGATAGAATTACAATTCTGGCAGGGCCATCAGGAGTTGGTAAATCTAGTTTAATTAATACATTAATTCCTAACATTAAACAACGGGTCAATCAGGTTTCTGGCAAATTGCAAAAAGGTCGTCATACTACCCGTCACGTTGAATTGTTTGAATTGCCAGCAGGGGGATTAGTTGCGGATACTCCTGGATTTAATCAACCTAATTTAGACTGCGAAACTGCAAGATTAGTATACTATTTTCCAGAGGCAAAACAACAATTAGAAGTCGGAAATTGTCAGTTTAAAGACTGTTTACATCGCGGAGAACCCAATTGTGTTATTGACACGAATTGGGAAAGATATGAACATTACTTGACCTTTTTAAAAGAAGCAATATCTCAACAAGAATTAAACCAAAAAATAGGGGAAAAAGAATCAAATTTAAAATTAAAAATTAAAGGTTCAGGTCAGGAATATTATGAACCCAAATTAGAAACCAAAAAATATCGTCGCTCTTCCCGTCGAGAAAAACATCAAAATTTACAGAACCAGTATGACCATCAAAATTTAGACAAACTTGAACAAGAAGAAGAATCTTAATTCATGGAATGAATGTCTAAAATTTACTCATTTATTAGTGGATCATTATCTTAATATTTAATTTTTGTAATCAAAATATACATCGCTTACATTTAGATTATAGATTAAGTTTTATAATTGGGAGATGACAGGGGCAAAAGTAAAAAGTAAAATGCTATTGTGTCTGAATCTTTAGTTAGTTTAGATGAGAGGTCAAATTCTCATCGATAACCCCCTAACCATAAACATATTTTTTTAAATTCTTACTAGAGTCTCAATACCCTAGGGATTTGTCGTGGAAAATATTAAATAATCTCTATGAAATCTTAAAAATGACAATATTTTCTGCTCAAAATGCCTTTTAAAAAGGGTCAATTGGGTTTTTATTAATTTCTAGGTTGAGAATTTTAGTAAACAATTTTAGGATTTTACCATGAAAAACTACTTGTTTTCTCCCTCGGAAGAAACAAACAAGCTAACTCTTCAATCTGGTGAAAAAAATCAGCAAATAATCCAGAGAATTAGACAAATACTTGAGTCTATTTCTGAAACAGACGACCCAGGACAAGATCTAGCTAACAAATTTGAAATATTAGGATTTAATTGGGGAGAAATTATCACAAACTTACCCAAAGAACCCCAAACAACTGGACAAAATTCTGTGAGTTCTTCTGATGTCTACTTAATTTGTCAGGGACAAGTCAGGTTAGTCAGTTTCCATCAGGGAAAAGAGCGAGAAGTTTCGATTAACTTACTGAGAGAAGGAGATGTATTTGGAGGGGACTCTGTCTGGAATGAAATAATATGGCCCTATCAAGCGATCGCGGCCGGAACAGTCCCCACCGCATCCGTACAAGTGGCTAAAATTTCTCAGCAAACCCTCAAACCCTATTTGGACAAGCTGCCAAAACTTCAGGCCCATTGGCAAACAGAAGCGAAACAACGACAAACCTTAATCTTTTTCAAAACTTTTACTGAATTGGGGGATCTCTCCAGTCGTCGACTCCAACAACTATTACCCTATGTCAGAGAAAGGCAGATCCCTGCAGGAGAGAATTTAGCAGCAATCGCAAAGAAAGAACCTAGTCATTGCTGGTTGCGTCAAGGACAAATTAAGTCCTATCCCCTCAATATTGGTAGTGCTTGGGGATATCCCGCCAAAATCCCCCCAGACTGGGTTGCTCAAAGCGAACTGTATCTTTATCAAATTCTGGCATCAGATTGGGACAAAGTAAAGGCGATCGCACCCATGTTAGATCCCACATCAGAAAACCCATCTGTCCCTATTCCTGCCCCCACCTTGCCTCCCCCTAGAGAAGCGATCGCTCCAACACCCTCACCCATCATCACACCTCCCGACCGAGAAACACCCGAAATCAACTTTCCCAAACCCTTAAAACGACGGCGAAAATTATGGCAAAATTACCCCTTTATTGAACAACAAAGTTCGGCTGACTGTGGAGCCACTTGTTTAGCGATGATTTCTCAATATTGGGGAAAGCGTCTAAGTCTCAATTTTTTGCGAGATTTAGCGGGAGTGGGACGCTCCGGGGCCTCCTTAAAAAATTTAGCTAGGGCTGCGGAAAGTTTAGGGTATCAAGCACGGCCCGTGCGAGCCAGTTTAAACCGTTTAGTGGAAGAAAAAAACCCTTGGATCGCCCATTGGCAAGGGGATCATTATGTCGTTGTGTATCGGGTGAAAGGCGATCGCCTGTTAGTTGCTGATCCGGCCAAAGGAAAACGTTTCATTCCCCGTCAAGAATTTTTGGCTGGATGGACAGGTTACGCTTTATTGTTAGACCCCACGGAAGGATTAAACCAAGTTCCTACGGAAAAACGCTCTCTCGGTCGATTTTTGCGGTTACTGTTGCCCTATCGTAACATCAGTATTCAAGTCATCCTCGCGTCTTTTCTGATTCAGATTTTTGGGCTAGTCAGTCCCTTATTTACCCAGATTATCTTAGATAAAGTCGTCGTTAACAAAAGTCTCACCACCTTAAATGTGTTTGCGATCGGGGTGCTGTTATTTGGCATCTGGAGTGTATTGTTATCTGGGGTGAGACAGTACCTCTTAAGCTATCTTTCTAACCGCCTGGATCTAACAATGATAGGCGGTTTTATTCGTCATGCGCTGTTACTGCCCCTAAGATTTTTTGAATCCCGTCATGTGGGGGATATCATTACACGGGTCAATGAAAACCAAAAAATTCAGCAATTTTTGCTCAATCAAGTTGTTTTAGCTTGGTTAGATTTCTTGATGGGATTTGTTTATTTAGGGTTGATGCTTTATTACAACTGGCAGCTAACCCTCTTAATTGTGGCATTGATTCCGCCGATTATGCTCTTGACCCTAGGAGCAACCCCCTTATTACGTCATGTTTCGAGAGAGGTGTTTAATCGGTCTGCGGAGCAAAATTCAGCCTTAGTGGAAACCATCACCGGGGTGGCCACGATTAAAGCGACGGCCACCGAGCGAGAATTGCGCTGGCGTTGGGAAGATCATCTCACAAATTATCTCAATGCGCGATTTCGGGGCCAGAAATTAGGGATTAACTTACAAGCGGCCAGTGGGTTAATTAATTCTATCGGTAGTACCGCTTTGCTTTGGTATGGGGCGACTTTGGTGATTCAAGATCATCTAACCATTGGTCAATTTGTGGCCTTTAATATGATGATCGGTAAGGTTCTTAGTCCTGTTCTTTCAATGGCGAATCTTTGGGATGAACTGCAAGAGGTACTAATTTCGGTGGAACGGTTGAACGATATTTTTGACACGAAACCCGAAGAAACCCCAGGTCAACCCATGTTACAGTTACCTCTGATCAAAGGTGATGTCAAATTTGACAATGTGACCTTTCGTTATGATCTTGATGAGGAACGCAACACCCTTCAGAATATTTCCTTTGCGGTAAAAGCGGGTCAAACGGTTGCTATTGTAGGCCGAAGTGGTTCGGGTAAAACGACCTTAGTTAAGTTGCTTCAGGGACTTTATCAGGTGGAACAGGGCAAAATCTGCATTGATGATCATGATCTGCACCATGTCTCTCCCCACTCTCTGCGTTCTCAATTGGGTGTGGTTCCCCAGGAATGTTTCTTATTCTCTGGCACTATTTTAGACAATATTACTCTGTATCGTCCTGAATTTAGTTTAGATCAAGCTATCAAAGCGGCACAACTGGCAGAAGCACACGCTTTTATCCAGAGTATGCCTTTAGGATATAACACCAAAGTGGGAGAACGGGGAACGAATTTATCCGGGGGACAGCGACAAAGAATTGCGATCGCCCGTGCTTTATTGGGAGAACCCCGCATTCTCATTTTAGATGAGGCTACCAGTTCCCTTGATACGGAGTCTGAACGGCGATTTCAACAAAATCTGACTCGTCTATCCCGCAATCGTACCACTTTTATTATTGCCCATCGTCTTTCTACGGTTCGCAATGCTGATTGCATCCTTGTTTTGGAACGGGGTATTTTGGCTGAAAAGGGAACTCACGAGGAGCTTATCGCTTTAAAAGGAATTTATGCTCACTTAGCTGAACAACAACTTAATCTTTAGGTTTCATCATGATGAAAATAAATTTAACCCATCATAAATTATTGCTGACTTTAATTACCCCTCTAATTACTGTTGGTTCAATCAGCCTTTCTGTTCCTAGTCAAGCAGCCACAATTGTTAGTATTTCTGAAATTAGGTTAACGATCAATCATGTTAATCAATTTGCTGAAGATGTTTCTGTGATTGGGGATATCAACACAGTTGCTATGGCGGAGGAAGGAACCGCCCAAAATCAAATTGCATGGGATGCTCTTTTTTGGGCTGATGATTCCACTGTCTTTGCTCATGCTAATTTCCAAACTTTAGCAGTTGGTACAGGTTCAGAATACTTGCTAAAAACAGATATTTTTACTAAGCTTTTGGGTCATTTCTCCATTGCGGCTGGTAATTTTTTACAGTTTGATGTTACAGCATCTTTATATTTAGAAAATTTTGTTGAAGACTGGCATCTGGATAATGCTAGTGCTTCTGGTGGTATTTCATTAAAGCTTTTTGAGCATTCCACTCAAAGCAGTTTAAATCTTTTTAATATCTTCAGTTTTATCAATACCAATGATGATCAAGAACTAAATCAGGATTTTTTTAAGTTGAACATCAGTCCTGATTTAATTTTGACTAGCTATGATGAACAATTTTTATTCGGCGACAATCAAGAAGCGATTCGAGTTGATTTTACGGGTGTCTTTCAACAATACTTTGAGCAAGACACTGAACTCGATTTAATTGCCGTGACTCAATCTTGTAATTCTGGTTCTAATACTGTTGATTTTTGTCAAAAAGTGCCTGAAGTATCTAACACATTTGCGTTAATATTTTTGGGTTTATGGGTCAGTAGTTGGAATTGGTTGTTCCGAATCATGAAGTAAATAGTTGAGTTCACTGGCTAACCACTCATCAAACATATTATTAATAATCTCATCATAAACTTCAGAGGTTAGTTCTGCCGGAATAAATTCTTCTACCATGAGAATATGATATTCTTGATTGGTTTTTACTGGGAGAATAACCTCTTTAGTTTTTGCCGAAAATATCACAGAAGCCAGATCTGGCTTAATGTTAAATCGATAAAGTTTCCCCTCATAACCACACTGGTATCGGCGTTTTTCATCAATATCATAGAGATGAGCAGCCTGATAAAAGCTCATTTCTTCTTCTTCAATTTGGTAGAAGATTTCTAAGGCAAGTTTTTCATAAGGAACGACAATTTGATACAATAAAACTTGCTCAAAATTCAACTTATTTTGGTTAAAAAAGTTATCAACATCTTGAGCAAAAAGAGTCTTAGCTAATTTTTGGCGGAGTAGATTATCTCGAATACCAGATTCCCATTCATCAGCAGTAATCATTTGCTCATTTAACCAAGCCAAAGTATCAGCCGCTTTTTCTAGTTGCTTTTCACGGCGAATCTTATCTGCTTCAATCTGAATTTCTTCTGAGGTAACTATCAGATTCATTTCGGCAGATTTCTGACGAATAATCTTCTGATAGAGAATGTCTTGATAAATCTTTTTTAACTGTAAATTATCTTTTAGACAATTAACAATTTCTTCTAACTGAACAGCAGGTATAAGATGACTAACCATGATAATTTCAGGGAACACATAAATTTATTGAGCTATTGATGTTGACGATGAATAAGATTGTGAAAAGCTTCTACCATCTAGCAAAATTATGGCAACAGAAAAAGCATCTAGCAAGACAATCGATAATCTAGTCCCTTGAGCAAATCCTTTAGTAGAAACTGTTGAATAAGAAATTCCACCTTTAATAAGTTCAATATTTTTGGTTATCGTTTCTCTGTATTCTAAGTCAATAATAATCATCTTCTTTGGGGAGAAAGACTGAATTAGGAAAAATTGAGGATTAGAAAATTCCTAATCCTCAGTCTCTAAATTTTAGGGATAGATCAGTATCGGTATAAGACCTGATATTTAAACAAAAAAATCAGTCATTTTGAGCAGGATCTAACCAAAGAGTTTCAGAATAGAAATATTAGTAGACGTGCTAGGACTACCGCCAATCCCTATAGCAATCGCAAGTCCATAACCAGCTGCTCCTTCTCCAGCTAAATCTATCGCAGAGGCACTATCAACCTTAAAATCGACCTTAAAAAATCCACCACTAACTTTAATGTCATCTAGCCTAGAAAATTCACTTTCACAAAAAGTTAGATCGTTAATAATTAATTGACTCATGAATTTCTCCTGATAGTTTGTTAGATAATAATTGGTAGTTTGATAGAGACAGTATGAGTCAAAGTGAGGGCGACAGCAACATCTCTTCCAGTAGCAAACGCTCCAGCAAAAGCCCAGATACCAACGCCACTGCCCTTAACTTTATTCTGCATCTCACAGTTCATTTCTTGAGGCATAATTTGCCAATAGTCTAAATCAGTAATTTTCACTGTTTTTGCTCCTTAAATTCATTATAATCTGACTAACATTTGCGTCTAGTCTGCACCTAATACCAGCAAAAATTCCCCTGATGAAATGTTACTCCCTGGTGCGCTCACGGAGAGAAAACTTGATGTTAGAACTTGAGCCACAGAATTACTAGTACCCAGGGCTAAAAATTTAGTGGAAAATGATAATAAAGAGACTGAACCTTCAATTTTTTTGAGTTTATTGGTAGGACAAATGATTTCATTGTGTTCTAAATCTGCAATAATCATAGTTAACTTCTCCTAAGGTATTTTGAGGATTGATTATTCAAGTAATGAATTGTTTCTTGATTAACTTAATCATAAGAAACTAAAAACAATAATGGTTGCCAAATTGGCAATTAATATAGATATAACTG
>NZ_JAYGHP010000024.1 GCF_034932065.1 Crocosphaera sp. UHCC 0190 | reverse complement strand
GGGTTAGTCGAAGATATCTTCTCTCCTAAATTGGCGCATTTTTCTGTGAAACAGATAACAATAAATAGTACCATTTTTGGCTTGATTAATCTTCTTGGGAGAACTCGATTGAAATGCGATTACCCTGCTCCCTGAAAAATAAAAAAAAGCCAATCAGGGTAAACTGATTGGCTCAATAATTAGATCGATTGCTCAATAATTCGAGTAGCAAGCTCAGATTGGTTGGGCAAGAATACCCTTAGTTGATAGTTAATGATTTCACTGAAAGCTCCTAAGTTACGAAGATACTCAACTTCCGTTCTCGAATGAACAGGAAAGATTTCAAGCCGATAATTTCCGGCGACCCTTGACCGTTTTAGTTGCCAAGGATTAACATCAATAACTCGCCCTTCTTCTGCCACATTTTTATAAACTTGTTCTGGGGTTAATTGTTCATTAGAATTAACCTCAAAGTTTCGATAAACTTCGTTGATTTCACTAGCAAAGATAACCCTTCCTAATAAGGTTTGTCCGCATTGAGTTATTAAGCGATAAACTTTGATGCGTTCATCACCCAAACGATCCCAAATCGGCAACAACAACCCCGTTACCAAGTAGAATGTACTGTATTGATGAGTAGGAATTTCTGATAAAGCGGATTCCCACCGCCCTTGCCAATGCTCAAAGGTGACGAATCTCCACGTGGAGTGGTTTTGATAGTAAGCTTGTGAGAGCTTTTGTGTTTGTCCATCAGGAAAAGTAAGCTGAATTCTGGCGGTGCTGCTGCCATCGGAGTTAAACAAACTGCTGGTGGGATTAGCAATCGCTACATTATTAGATCGTTGATTGATCACCAATTGCCCCCCATTGCTGGCAAGTTCTAAAGCTTCATCTACGGAGAGTCTGGGAGTGGGATCTCGTCGTTCAATTTGATAGCAAGTGGTTTGGCTACCGTTAGGATGTTGAGATAAGGGTTGTTGGGTAAGAATGCGAAAGTCTCCCGTGAGCATCTCAACCCCTCGTTCATAAGTTCCGGCTTCGATCGCCCCTTCAATTCGGCTCACTAAGCGCACCTCAAACGCCTCAAAGAAGCGGTTTTGTTGTGCGATCGGCAAACCTAATAAGCGGTTAAGGAATTGTTTGAGGGATGGTAACTCGGCTTTGAGACTTCCTGCTTCATTGAGCAAAACTAACCCTGTCAGATGCTCAAACTGCTCAAGGTCACAATTTGGGACGAAGTTATGAGCTAAACTCTCAAACAAGTCTCTTAAGGCAGCGTTAGCATAAGAACTTTCCAGATTATCTTCAGGTCGATAGATATTTTGCGTTCCTGCTTGCCGTTGTCCTTTGGTTAAGGCTCCCAGAGAATCTAAGCGACGGGCAATACTGGCGATAAACCGCTTTTCTCCCTTAATATTAGTGGTAACAGGGCAAAATACGGGAGGTTGTGTTTGATTACTCCTGTGAGTCCTTCCTAACCCTTGTAGAGCCTCAGAAGCTTGCCAACCTGCTTCAAGCAGATAATGTTTGCGGAGTCGTTGATTGAGTGCATTAGCATCAGCATGATACGAGCGACCTGTCCCCCCCGCAAGGGAGAAGATCAAGATTCGTTTGCGATTGCTTTGGAAGTTATCGGTTTCTGCCAAGTTAGCCATTGGAGAACGAGATTCGAGTTTATATTTGTCTTGAACTCGCACCACCCGCTTTGTACGACCAGTAATTTCTGCCACTTGGTCTGTGCCGAAGTGCCAGATTAGCTTATCTAAGGCTGTGGGAACTGGTGGCAATAATGCCAGTGATTCGATAAGCTGTTCTCTCAATTCGAGAGCCTCTGTTGATTGTACAGGTTCTCCCTGTTCATCAAACACAGGACGAGTGCGTTGCTTGCCCTTGGAATCTGTATAAGTTTCATGAAGCTGTGTGGGAAAAGCACTAACCAAATACTCGAAAATGGCTTCCTTGGGAGTAAGATCAATTTGTAGATCATCCCATTCTTCTGTGGGAATTTGTGCCAATTTTCGTGTAAGTAAGGCTTCACCAGTGGAAACTAGCTGAATAACAGCACAATGTCCAGCTTCTAAATCAGCAACAATGGCACGAATTAGGGTGGGACATTTAATGGCAGTGATCAAATGATTAAAGAATCGTTGATTATTGTTCCAAAACACTGATTTGGCTACGGAACGAGACTTATGATTCGCTCTGGCTGCTCTGAGGGCTGATTCTAAGTTTTGGTAAATTACTTGGAAAGCTTGAGCATAAGTGTCGTAAATTTCCACCTGTTGCTGTGTTACCTGATGTTCAAGGATTTGGTACTCTACACCTTGATAAGATAGGGAACGAGAACAATAAACCCCCAATGCTTTAAGATCTCTGCATACTACCTCCAAAGCGGCGATACCCCCTTGGTGCATCTGGTTTAGGAATTCTTCTCGTGATAAGAACGGTAATTCATTTCCAATCCAAAGTCCCAGGCGTTCTGCGTAAGCTAAATTGTCAACTACAGTGGCTCCTGTTGCACTAACATAAAGCACACGGGCAAGTGGTAGTTTTCTTTGCAGTTCTAAACCTGCTAATCCTTGTTGAGAGGCATTCTTTAGTCCAAAACTGTTTCTTGTTGTCGTACAATTGCCCATTGCATGACTTTCATCAAAGCAAATGACTCCCGAAAACTCCTCTCCTAACCAGTTTACTAACTGCTCAACACGGGAACATTTACCCAGTTTGGCAGTGGTTCTCAAGGTGGCGTAAGTAGCAAAGATAATCCCTGTGGTAATATTAATCACCTCACCTTGTTTAAAGGCACTCAAGGGGATGATTTGCTCTGGTTTGCCTCCTAATGCCGTCCAATCACGCTTTGCATCTTCAAGCAAACTGGCTGATTTAGAAATCCACACAGCTTTTGTGTTTCCCTGTAACCATTGGTCAAGTAGCACCCCGCTTACTTCCCTGCCTTTCCCCGTACCAGTGGCATTACCGATGAAATAGCCCTTTCGGTACTGGTTTGCTCCTTCATTCTCTTGGTTACAAACTACCAGGTCGTCATGGTCATCAAGGCGATAATATCCCTCTAGGATTTGAGAGTGAGCATTGCCCGCATAAATCACCGTTTCTAACTGCGCTTCGCTCAACAAGCCTTCAGAAATTAACCGTTGAGGTAACAAAGGTTTGTAAGTGGGAACAGGTGGCTTAACGCTTGCCATCGCTGCACTTTCGACCAAGGGTGAAGGATGGGGTGATGCTCCATCGATTGTAATCGCTTGTAGTTGATATTGGGAGAAAATCCCTTCATCAACAGTGCTTTCGTAATTCTCTCGCGGGCGATAGGATAGTTCTATGATTTGTCCAAAATCATTATCTGGCACATAACGAGAGGTTTGCGGTTGCCTTACCCGTTTTGTGGGAGTGGGGGTAAAATAAGTTCTTTGCCCAATGATTATCTCTTGTCGGGGTGGCAACTGTTCTAATAACTGCGAGATTTGGACCAAGGGTCTGATGCCCAAAATCTGAGGTTCAACAGATTCACCACCTTTCTCAATAACGGTTAGACGGGTCTTGATGCTAGTTCCGTGTTTGTAATACTCTTTGCCAGAAATACCAACAGAGAATAATACTCGGTTTCGGCTATCCCACCGTCGGGTTCGCATTGCCTCACTAAAGGAAAACCCTTCTGCTGTGATAGCCACTAATCTTCCCCCTGGTAATAACCGTCTTAGGGCAGAATATAGGTGTTGTGCCGTTGCTCCCTGATTGCGTTTAAGCATTTTGGGAGAAGCACTAAATGGGGGATTCATCAAGATAACCGATGGTCGGTGTTCTGACTCTAGGAAATCGTCAATATTTTCAGCATCGTAATCAAATACTGGCGAATTAGGGAATAAGGCTGATAATATTGCCTTTCGTTGAGGGGCAATTTCGTTTAAGATCAAGCTTGCCCCAAGGCGATCGCTGAAAGTTGCTAACAAGCCATTCCCTGCTGATGGTTCTAAAACCGTGTCTTGCTCGGTAACGGCTGCTGCTTTGGCAACAAGCTCTGCCATTGGTAAGGGGGTTGAGAATTGTTGCAACTCAACTTGTTCAAGCGATCGTCTTGATTGAGTGGGAAGCTTTGCCATCAACTCGGTTAACGTTTTGAGGTTGACGGTTGGAGCTTCTCTTACCCACAAAACTAAAGCCGCTTCAAGCAGATCATAAGCTAATCGCCAATTCCATAGTCCCTGTGCATCAGTTCCTCCAAATTCGGCATTCATCACGAATGATAATTGGTTAGAAATGATGGGATTATCGTTATGCAATAACGATAATAATTGGTTGGGAACCGTTAGGATTGATTGTGTTTGGATATTATTCATGTCTTCGGAAGATTCCTCGTCGATAAATTCAACAAGGAATCTTCCGCAAGGAAGAAAAAAGGGCGATGGCTATCCCGTAGTACAATTGGAGCGAAATGCCGTTTTTGGTTGGCGATGGCCTTCACCAATTAATTCGTTTAGAACCTATAAATTAAATAGAACTGAGACTTTAATCTTTAATCTGCAATCCTTTAATCTTTAATCCCCTGACAAACTATGTTAAATATCCCTGGAGTAAGCCAGCATTCTGTGACCACCAGCCTTGGAAAGATGGTATATTACACCGCCGATGGTGTTCCTTGGCTCTCAAGGTCAGAAAGTTCACCAAGCAGCCCCACCTTAGTCTTCCTACATGGTTTTGGGGGAGGTTCCTCCGCCTACGAATGGTCTAAAGTTTATCCGGCTTTTGCCAGCGCATATCGTATTTTGGCACCCGATTTGATTGGATGGGGAGAATCGTCACACCTGGAGCGAAACTACCACATTGATGATTATTTAACCACGATTACCGAATTTTTAGAAAAGACTTGCGACCAACCAGTAACAGTGATTGCTTCATCTTTGACCGCCGCTTTGACGATTCGAGTGGCCATCGCTCGCCCTGAACTATTCAAGTCCTTGATTTTGACGACTCCGGCAGGGCTTTCTGATTTTGGCTCAGACTACAGGCGCAGCTTTTTTGCTCAATTGGTCAGTACCCCTATTCTAGATCGCTTTATCTATGATTTTGGGGTGGCCAACGAGTTGGGAATTCGTAACTTTTTGGAACAGCGTCAGTTTGCTTGCCCTGAGCGAGTTTATCCCGAAATCGTATCGGCTTATTTGGCATCGGCTCAAAAACCCTTGGCTGAATATAGTGCGCTTTCTTTTGTGCGAGGGGATTTATGCTTTGACCTCTCCCAATATATCGAACAACTGACTGTTCCGACTGCCATTATTTGGGGACAAAAATCTCAGTTTACTGGCCCTGACATTGGACGACGATTAGCACAAATGAATCCAACAGCTATTAAAGCTTTTCTAGTAATAGAAGAAGTTGGTCTTACCCCGCAACTGGAACTACCTGCGGTCACTATCGGTTTGATTCGTCGATTTTTAAACTCAGAACTTGCCTAAATTTTGAGGGCGCACAGTCCCTCGTTTTAGTAGATGGATATTCCCTCGTCAATCGGTTGACAATCGCCATAATTTCCCAGATAAATATAAAAATTGTCAATCTTTTTTTTTACTTAATTAGCTGAAAATGTTGGATTAATTCTCAAGATTTATTGTGATATAATAGAAAAGGTAAAAACTTGATCAATAGAGTTGTCTAGGATGTTTGAAAATGGTTAATAAAATTAGTATTGTCATCTCCAAGAATAGTAATGGATATTCAGTTAATTTTCCTGAATTAGAGCCGATTGATTACCAAGATAGCTCTCTAGATGGGGTGCTAAATCGAGTCAAAGATACCCTGCAAACTCATCTGATTTCTTCTGAAGTCTCCCAAGAAACAACAGGAGAATCAATTTTAAACATGGTTAACAAGTACGATTTAAGAGAAGTACAACTTGACAATCTTCCTATTGACGGGGCAGAAGAACATGATCATTATCTTTATGGAACTCCTAAGAAAAGTTAATGAAACAAATTTTTGCAGACACTTTTTATTGGGTGGCTTTAATCAACAAAAAAGATAATTGGCATCAAGGAGTGATAGAAGTTACTGCCTCCCTTAAAAATGTTGAAATTGTGACAACAGATGAAGTTTTAGTAGAGGTATTAAATTTTCTTTCAGCAACAGTTTCTCTGCGGGGGTGTACTGTCCAATTTGTCGATGATATTATGCAGAATCCTCATATTAAAGTCATCCCTCAAAATAGAGAGTCCTTCCTTCAAGGATTTAATTTATACCGTCGTCGCTTAGATAAAGAATATAGTTTGACAGATTGTATTTCTATGACGGTTATGCAACGTTTAAAAATTAATGAGGTGTTAACTCATGACCATCATTTTAAACAAGAAAGTTTCATTATTTTATTTGAATAATAACAGAGAGTGAGTCAATTCACTTAAAAGTTTTCCTGTTTTTACTAATTAAAAATACTCTTTTTTGCCATGTCTTCCTCAAATGTAATCGCTAACACTTCAACTTCTCACAACATTAAAACTGAATATTTAACAGGAGTCATTGAACGCATTACCTTTCATGCAGAAGATACGGGTTACACTGTCCCTCGAATGCAAGTCAAAGGCTTCAAAGATTTAGTAACTATTATTGTTTTCCTAATATTCAAGCAGGGCAAAACCTTCAATTACAAGGCAGTTGGTATAACCATCCCAAACATGGTCAACAGTTTAATGTTAGTTAATACAACGAATCGAAGCTCGCGCTCAAAAGCAGGATACGAAACTCACTATTTTAAGTTTAATTCTGCCTAGCTACTTAAGTTCCGTAAATATACCATGTGCGAAGAATAGGTTTCCATCGTAAGCTAGAAATATACCATCTGTGATGTTTGCCCTAACCATTTGTGACTGATTCTCTTAATTTACCATTATTGGTCAAACAAACCCGAAAACGCTTAGCACTGACTCAGCTTGAGTTTGCCCAACGCTTGGGGGTGTCTTTCCAGACGGTTAACCGTTGGGAGAATGGTAAGACAAAACCGTTACCAATGGCGTTAAAGCTAATTGAGCAAGAATTACAACAGATGGGAATTCAAGGAACGGATTTATTAGAACAGTATTTCCTATAATGAATTATCGGAATTAGGATCAATAGAGCATTTATATTCTATGCAATCAAGAACAAATTCTAGTCTACCTCCTCATTTTCATGAACTTGATGAATACACTTTTCAGAAATTATGTTGTGATTTATTAGCAGAACAATCTGAAATTTCTACTTGCGATGAATACGGCACTAGAGGCCAAACACAAGAAGGAATAGATTTAATTGCTTACTATGAAGATGATCAATCTGTAATTGTAGGCGATAGTAAATGTTATGAAGATTTTCCTCCCCATAAAATTCGTGAAGCCTCCAATAAATTTTTAAATAACCTTGAATTTTGGGAAAAAGAACTTGAGTCTTATAAAATTAAAAAATTCATCCTTTTTGTCGCTTGCGACTTAAGTGAAAAGAAACGACAACAGCAAATTATAAAAGAAAAAAATAAGTTCCAAAAACATAATATTATTTTTGAAGTATGGTCTTCTGTTACTTTGCGTCAAAAACTAGCTCCTCATCGCTCAATTGTTAGCCGTTATATTCGTTCTCAAGATATTGTCGATAATATTTGTGGTCGAGTTTTAGAACAGAATATTCCAGCATTTAACGGGTCAAAACAACAGGAGCTAATTTTTAATATCCTTAGTTCAAAGTTAGAAAATATTTCATCAGATTTATCAAGAGAGAAAGATGAGCAACTAAATAAAATTAGAGAATTATATAAAGAAGGTAATTTAACAGAGACGTATACCTTAATTAATGAGCTACACCAAGATAAAAACTGGGATATTTTTGAAAAGCCTCTTCAAGCCAAGATTTTGAGAACATTAGGCAGTTATGAAATAAATATCAATGATAATATTGAAAAAGCACGAACTTTAGCTAGTCAAGCAAAAGGTATTGATTTTGATGCTGATGATACTATTATTCAGACGCTGATTTGCTATCATACAGAAGGTGCAAAAGCAGCATTAGAAAAAATTTCTAATATTTCTAATATTGATGTATTTAACTTACAATTAGCTCTGCTTTTAGAATCGAAGCAGACCGATGAAATTAAGAGTAAACTACAAGAAATTCCTGAAGGTATACAACCTAATACTGAAACAAAACGACTAGAAGCATTAGTTTTTCTTGATCAAGGAAACATTGATGCTGCACAGACTAAAATTCAACAGGCTCTCTACGAAAAACCCAAATGGGAGATGGTTATTTTTACTTCAGCACTAATTAATTACTATAGTGCTTTATCTCCAGTTATTTTTTCCAGTCCTTTGAGCTATTCTCCAGAACCCATTGATTGGTCATTAATTAAACGAGATGACGCTAGTTTAAAAAGATTACGTAAAGCTCAAACTCAATTTGAACAACTAGGACAGATACATACAAAGAGTGAAAATAAAAACCTAGATGTTGATATCTGGCGTTTAGCTTGTTTATCCAATGATCCTGACTCTCAGCATCAAAATAAAGCTCAAGAATTGTGCAATGATTTGTTAAATAAAGATCCTAGTGATCCTAACGCTATAATTTGGGCTATATCTCGTAATTATAAAATAGACATAGAAAAATGTAAAAAAGCTCTTGAAAGTTCACTAGAAATATCAGACAAAGAGTTAGGAAAAATAACCGTCTTACTTTGTATTTACCTTAATACTCAACAAATAACTCAAGCCATTCAGCTTCTCGATAAGACTGAAGAACAATTTGAACAAAAAAATAGCATCAACGTTTGGCATTTTTACTACACTCAAGTGCTAATTGCGAATGGACAGACTCAAGAAGCCTTACATAAAATAGAGCAATTAAACTCTTTTCCTCTTAATCTGATTTTAAAAACCCATGCTTTACGCCAAGCAGCAAGGCATTCTAATAACTGGGAACCTTTTATAGAACATTTAGAACAGTCTTTTGAAGAAACTAAAAATGGTGTTTATTTATATGAAGCGTGTGAATTAAAAGCTTATTTAAAAGATTGGGCATATATAGGAAATAAAGCTGATGATTTAGTTGAATTGATGAAAACTCCTGAAGCGTTATATCTTTCTGCTCAAGCGACTTGGGAGGACAAGAACTATCCTAAATGTCTAGAGCTATTGACAAATAATGTGAGTCTATTTTCTCAAAAAAAATTGCCCAGTAATCTACGTTCTCTAAGAACAGGTTGTCAAGAAAAATTAGGTTTGATTACTCAATCAATCACGGAAGCTGAAAAATTAGTTCAAGAGCAAGAGACAACAGAAAACTTGATAAGACTTATTAATTTACAGCACAGACAAGGAGATATTATAGGTTTAGTCTATACAGCATCTCTATTATATAGGCGTGAAGACATTTCGCAAATAGCTCTTTTACAGACAGCAAATCTAGTTTTAATTCAGAATAAATCATTAGCTACAAAATGTTGGAAAAAGGCAGTCAAAAATAAAGTTGAACCAGAAAATTTAGGTTTAGTTCTTGATTTAGGTTGGAAACTCAATCTTGATCATGAACTCTCTCCTTTTATCCAGCAAATGGCTTCACTAGCAGCTAAAGGAGAATATGGCTTCTCAATGGTCGATATTAAGGAAATGATATCGGTTCAGGAGAAATGGAACAAACATTCTCAAACTATTAATCAAGAATATGAACAGGGAAGATTACCCTCTTACTTTTTAGCTGAAGGGATAAGAATTTCTTTAGTAAATCTATTACATACACTTCCTGATAAGAATAGATCTGCTGATAGCCCACATTTAGTACCAGCAATTCTTTCACGATACGCAGGTCGTCCTTTTCCAGAAATATCTGTTGATTACTGTTCTCAATGGCGACTACATTTAGACATTTCTGCTCTACTACTAGCTGCACATATTGGCATTCTTGATTTATTAGAAAAGCATTTCAAACCTCTGAGAATTTCACCTAATTTACAAATTGCTTTACAGCATCAGTATCAGATGCTTCAACCCAATCAACCTTCAGCTTTAGATAATTATCGTCAAATACTTAAATTAAGGCAAGAAAAAAAAATATTTGAAATTCACGATAAACCTAATCATGAGGATATTTCTATTGAATTAATTGACCAAAAAAGTTTAAATGTTTCTCCATCATTGGAATTAGTTATAGAAGAAGATGGATATCTTGTAGAGTTTTCGCCACTACAAAGAATGACTGAAAACAATGAACTAGAGATAGTTAACTTATCAAATGATGAGACAGAAAGAGTAATTAATGGTCGAGCTATAATAGAAACCTTAAAAAATGAAGGAAAAATAACTAAAACTGAATATAAAAAAATGCTATCAGCTTTAGGAAATGAAGGACAAATACCTGTCATCTCTGTTCTACCACCATTAGGATCTAAACTTTTTTTATCTTCCTCTAGTATTGCAAAGACTTTAGTTAGAGAAGATGTGCTTAAAACAATTTGTGAATACTTTAAAGTTTACATTGATTCAAATCAAATTCAGGAAATAGAAAGAGAAATTAATAGTTCTAAGGATAATGAATCAGATGGACTTGAGTGGTTAAAATCTTTAATTGACCGTATTTCTGAAGGTTTAACGCAAAATATCTACGAAATGATTCCATGCTCTAGTAGTCCGCAACATAAAGAACTAGAAGACTCCTTAGATCATCATAACCCTGATATACTTACCGTCTTGGATTTATTCCAAGTAACTCCAGAAGCTGGTAATGTTCTTTGGATTGATGATCGTTGTCTAAATAAAAACAGTCATTTTAATGTAATGCCTATTATCAGCATTATTGAAATATTAGAAGCTCTTCGAGTTCTTGAGGCTATTAAGATTAATGATTACTACGATAAATTAATGGCTCTCCCGACATCTTGGTATAAAATGTATAATCAGCTACAATACTTAAGATGGTGGGTTACGACGCGGATTAAAACTTATTAGTTTTTCATCAAAATCATAGCCGCGTCTAACCCACCCTACGAATTATAAGCTTTACTTATCACCACAAGTACGGGAGAGCCATAAGTTTAACTGAAGCTAGTTTACAATTTAAAAATCAGGAACAAGCTACTTCATTTACAATTGATGATCCGTTATTTTTGTTACTATCTGATGATCCTAATTTCCGTGAACGAGTATTACGTTCAAATGATTTCTGGTTTGACTGTGACCGCGCAAAATTAGAGAAACTCATTAATGAAATAATCTCAATTGAAGAACTCTCTGAAAGATTAAATATAGTACAAAAATGGCGTGAGTCATCAGCAGCCGTTTTTTATAATAGTCTCGAACAAACTCTTAGAGATCCTTCAAATGGGTCTTTAAGTGTAGAAAAAGACTTATTACCTCTTTCTATAGAAGGTATTTTAAGACATTTTCGCTTAGACAAAAATATATTAGATTCAGATAGTTTTAAAAATCATTGGAATTTAATAGCTGAGTCACTCCTATCTGATGAAGGGTTTGAAATAGCATTAGATCGTCTAGCTGGTCTTCCCGTTAAACTGCCTAGTTTGATAATAGAAGAATTGGGGAGATTAGCAGTTGATGAAAGACAAGAATTATTTAAAAATCTATCTTTGCGATGGTCTTCCCCCGTTTGTAAGCTTCATTTAATTGATTTAGCTCTAAACTTTTTTGATGATGGAACTTTTGTTACGGAGTTAGTCCAAAAAACATTAAATCAGTTGTATAGCGAGGATGAAAAGATTAATTTTCTGTTTTTTGAAACTCTTCTAAAGTGGATAAATGATGAATTCAGCCATTCGAGTGAGTTTAAGCAGTTATCCTCAATCAGTAAACTAGCTATTATTTGGTTTCATACCAGTAAACTACATAATGTATTGCTTCAAAATATAGATACAAGTGGAATTAATCATTTTCTTGACGAGTTTCAAAAGTTAAGAGGACTACGACAAATAAGTTCATCAATATTTGATTATGATCCTACATATCAGAATGATGTACTTCATCCTAGTCGAATAAATCAAATGATTCTAATAGTATATGGATTAGCTACAATTATTTTAGAAAAAGAAAAAAGTATAGAATTTCTTGTGAATGGGGGTCTTATAGGAAAAATAAAAACTTTTGCCACTATACATAATGAACAACAAGAAGATATAATTCATCCTCATTTTTTGCTAGATTTAACCTTAGCTGAAAATCAGTTAAATTCTTTTGTAAGAGCAAATAAAAGTTACCCTATATCTTTTTTCTTTAGAGATAGAATAGCTTCACAAGTTTCTTCTGAAAATCTAAAATCAACTGTTAAGGAAGCTATTGATAACTTGAGTAAAGATTCCTTGTCCGATTTCCACTGGAAATTGATGTTCATCATGGTTAATTCTTTACCTATTTATGATGACTTAGTGGATGAGTTAAAAGCTCTAATTCTAAAAATTGATTTTATTTGGTTATTTAATTCAAATAATAAGATCTGTCTGAATGCTTTATATTTTGCTTCTGGTCAAATTAAATATATTTCAGATGAATCGCTATACTTTAAGTTAGAAAATCGTATTGTATACATTGCCAGATTGTTATCACAAAATAGTAATGATGAGATTATAAATGATCTTGAAATGCTTTTATTAGAGTGCATTTATAGATTGAGTGTTAAACTTAATAATCCTAATTTTTCAAGTCAAGTTCTTAGTAATTTATTATTACGGATATTTAACGTATGGCCCACCTTTCTCAAAAATCGTTCATTATCTAAAATGGCTCAAGAGCTACCTGCTTATCAGTTACATGATTTTTGGAATGTTGTTCTACTTCATCGAGCTTTGCACTAGAAGTTTCTGTACAATACTTCTTGCGAGTGGTTACATGGTTCAGGAAAAATAGATAGTAATGGTTTTTGATTAATGTTCATTAAGATTGCCGTGTTGATCTCTTCAACTCTTCCCGTTGTCATAAGTCTTCATAATTTATGTTATATAAAGTCTTGAGTTTTTCCCTCACTCTGTCATTATAGAAAATATAAACAACAATAAAAGCAATGTCCATTAATATATACAACCATTATGTACTAGATAATGTAGGAAGGGCAAGCTAACAAACGTCCTTTGATGAGTGATATTAAGGATTCTGGAGATATAGAATAAGATATGGATTTAGGGTTACTTTTATATCGGGAGGAGTATTATAAGCCTGACACTGAGGATAAAGGAATTATGGAAATTAAGGTAGCTAAACTAGCTTGGTCTATTTCCATCCATAAAAGCCAGGTTTGGCGAGTATCCAGTCGTCATCATGCCTGTTTCGATGTCCCATTACATCATGCTGTCACGGAATCTCATTTATACAGGGCTTACCCGTGCTAAACAGTTGGCCATTATTGTGGGGTCATCGAAGGCGATTTGTGTTGCGGTTAACCAATGGAACCAAAAGCAGCGATATACAAGACTGGTTGAAAGGTTGATCTGAGTGATTTTGAAATAAAAAAAATTTTGGGAACAAATTCAAGGAAAATCAATACAGAAAGATTAGTTAAGTGATTTTAGAACTTAAAAATTTATGACCCCTATTATTACTTTATTCAATCAATCAGGGGGAGTAGGCAAAACCACCCTAACCATGAACTTAGGATATGCTCTGGCCAGATTCTCTTTAAAAGTGCTGCTTATCGATCTTGACCCTCAATCCTCTCTGACAACATTTATGGGAATTGAGCCAACGGAACTGTCTGAGACTCTTTACGATGCTCTTCTTCAAGAGAAGGACTTGCCGATTCTTTCTTCCATTCATAAGATGGATTTAGTCCCAACAAATATCAATCTCAGTGTCGCTGAACTTGAGTTGGTATCGGCTCTCAATCGGGAAGGAAGGCTAAAAATTAAGCTAGAAACAGTTCGGGATCAATATGATTTCATCTTAATTGATTGTCCTCCGAGTCTGGGGCTTCTTAGTGTTCTGGGACTAACTGCCGCGACACATCTTCTTGTTCCTATCGAAACCGAGTTTAAAAGCTATTTCGGCACAGGATTACTTTTAGATACTGTGGCTAGAGTGCGTCGCCATGTTAATCCCTTTTTATCATTTGCTGGTTTTGTTCCCATGAAATTTGATGGCAGACGTTCACAGCATACGAGAACCTATGGGCAAATGAAACAGGAACTCTCGTTACTAGGAACTGTATTTACGCCAATTCCCGACTCGACTGTTTTTCCTGATGCGGCTGAAGATCGTTGTCCTCTAGCCGTTTTTAAACCTCAACATCGAGCAGTAGAAGTGTTGTCGAGTATTGCTAAGGAGTTAATTCAACTATGACCAGTTCTAGTCAACAAGTAACCAGTAAGCGAAATCGCCCGTATCAAAGCACTTTAAGTGATAAAGTCGATCTTCTTCTAGGGGCGACAGACAACTTAAACGTCAATCGAGTTGAATTACCCCTTGATAAGTTGTACTCTTGGAAAGGTCAACCTCGTACTTACTTTGGTCAGGAAGCGTTACAACAATTGGCTTCATCTCTGGTTAGCCAAGGGATGGAATACCCCTTAATTGTACGCCCAACTGTCGATGGGTATGAAGTCATCGCCGGAGAACGGCGATTTCAAGCAGCCCGATTAGCTAAACTAGCCAATGTTCCTGTTTCTATTCGCCACCTGGATGATGAGCAAGCCCTTGAAGTAGCTCTCTGTGAAAATTTAGACCGAGAAGATCTCAATCCTCTAGAAATTCTTAATTCTCTGTTTCAACTGTTAAGTCATCGGCTTTCTTTAAGCTCTTCTCAAATTACCGACTTGCTTCAATCTATGAAGTATCAATGGGAAACTAAAGAAGAAACTTCACAGGATATCGATATCCCGAATCCATCTGATGAGCAACAACAGACCGTTAAACAAGTATTTGAACGATATGGCTACAATTGGTATTCATATACTTGTAACCAACTGAAACTACGTTCTTTACCGGATTATCTTTATGAGGCGATCGCCACTGGGCAAATTGAATACTCTAAAGGGTTAAGATTCAAGCCGATTAAAGATGAATCTTTAGGTAAAGAGCTTTTGGAGCAAGCTATTGCCTATCGGTGGAGTCAAAGAGAAATTACTCAACAAATCAAAAATTATCTATCAAAGGAAACAAAACCCTTACCTAATCAATCCCCTAATCCTTCGTCTCGAATCAACCAATTGACTAGCCAACTCAAAAAAACTAAGCTTTGGAAGTCTAATCCTCAAGTTTGGAAAAAAGTTGAAACTCGATTAAAGTATATAGAAAATGTACTCGCTTCCCTTGAAGAAGATACGGACATTGTTAGTGAAGAAACCTAAAAATCAAAAAAAAAGAGTCCCATTCGGGACTCTAATGGTTCTAGAATGGGATACTGTCAGCTTGTTCTTCCGTCTCAGTTTCGGTTTCAGGTTCAGACTCATCATCAATGACTGAACTAACTTGAGCTTCGAGAGTTCTGATCACAGGGTTGACTTCTATAAATTGAGGCAAGCGTTCGCGCAGTGCATTGGTGACTTTGAACTTGCCATCACCATACTCCTCAATCTCACTGATTACTAAAGTTAGCGGCACATCAAGTTTCATTTCATACCCCGCTTTGAGTAGTAACTCGGAATTGCCTCGCGCCCAGACTACTTTTCCATCTGCTAAATGAAGTTTGAAGGATTCTCCATATTGAGTTTTGGTAGAACTAATAGCTTTAACCTCAAACTCGCCAATGCCTAATTCGTGCATTTTCATCACTTTTCCTGGTACAAATCCAAGATAATTAATGATTGGTTCTTCATTGATCAAAGTGGCTTCTAATTCTCCTACTGATAGCTCATCATTCTGGCTATCTAAAGAAATTCTGACTTTGAAAATTTCTTTATCACCAGAGACAAAGTTGACTTGTGCTGTAGGATATTCCTTACCACTGGCATCCTTGGCAGCAGCAACGGTGATCTTGCCTCGCAAATCACCTATAATTAGGCGATCGCTTTCTTGGACAACTTGTGCTTGATTATCGCCAACTCGCAAGATAATCATGTTGCCATCACGAAAGATACATGGACCATAAACCCCTGTAGGAACACCACCACTGGCTTTGACCAACAAAACATTGTTGGGGTCAAAATGACTACTTTCAACCATCCCTGAAGCGGTTAATAAATTGATTAATCCTTCTTGCTCAATAACTTGAAGGTCATTTAATCCAAGAGTATTCCAAGTTTCAGTGAGATTTTCCTGTAAAGTGATAAAGGGAAAATTCTCTGCTTCAAAAGCATAGGTCTTAGCTTTTTCTTTTGTTGTTTTGATTTTACTAAAATCAACCATGAATTTTGTCCTCAATGAATGTAAATTTACATTAAATAAAGAAGCGAAAGCTTCAAAAAAAAAGGGGAATAAAACCCCTAAAAACTTAAATAATTTCGAGATAATCAAGTTCCCATCCGATTAATCTTCCGTCATCTAATTGAACATAAACGTGAGTGATCATGCCAATGCGTTTTGGTTGACTTGCGATCGCCCCAGTCGCACCAAGTGTTATATTTTTAACGGGTGCAGGAACAAAAATGATTTCTACTGGGGTTCCAATAGGAATATTGAGCATTTGTTCTTTATTTCGACTATTTTCTCGATTCATAAGGCTTACTCATCGGTTTTCTGACGTTTCCTGCGAGGTGCGTTCTTAAATCTCACTTGTTTTCCCCAAGTGACGGTGGCAAATCCAGAAACGTCTTGACCGGATTCATGGGCTTGTACTATGGCTTCTTTATCAGGTTTGTAGGTAATTTGGGAGGAACGGAATTTTTCAGGAAAACCAGGATCATCAGCAGCACACAAGACTTCAACCGATGGTTTAGAATTAGCTCTAATTTCAATAGCTTTGTTTTTCCCCAAGAGATAATGAGGAATTAAACCCTTGGAGGCTAATCTCAAGAGATTTTGCTTCATGGCATTGAGTTGGGCTTCTTTGTGTTGAATTACCTCATCGCACATCTGAGCGAGTGTAAGTTTTTTGGTTTTCCATTCATCAATTTCAGCCGTTAAAATATCGTGATACCAACAGTAACCATCAATTTTAGCCTCGGTTATTGCGTTTAAATATTGCTGAAGTTCGTCGAACAAACTATCTTCATCGTCCGATGAAGTTTCGATGATTTGTGCGAGATTCTCAGCTTCAGTAGATAATTCCCTCAGAGACATTTCTCGAAATTGAGCAAGCAATTCACGGGGGGTTAGTTCACCGTTAGGTGTAGGCATATTTCTCCTTAAAAAAACTAAAAAATTCTGACTTAATCGCTTTTTGTCTTAGAAGTCAGGTAAGCTAGAATCCTTACAATATTTATTGGTAAAAACCTCTGCTATCTTGGCGGAGTATTTGTGTTTCTAACCATTCTTGATATCGTTTCTCGAATTCTTGTTCTTCGGATTGAGTGAACTGGTTATTTTGTAAAGTTGTTGAGTTGTTTTTTGGCATATTAGTGATAGTAAAATAATTAAACATCGCTTATAAAAATTGCGTAAGCAATGAAAAAAAGTTTAGATGATTTTCATCTAAACTTTGAGTAATTATTCTTTCATATTACTTCTATAATCATCACAATAACGCCAACAAACTTAATTGAGTCGGGGGAATAAAGAAGGTTATTTGTTTAACCTTCTTTATGGTTAAAAGACATTAGTTGACTTAGAAAATATATTTTTTTTACGTCAATGGTGTAAAATAAGAAGATGATGCTTTGATCTTGGGGTTAGTTTTTCCTTTAATATGCCAACCCTGAGACTTGAGATTGTCAGCCCACATTGAACAAAATGAAGCTATTTCTTTTTGTCCTTTTGGACTGAAACGAACTATTTTGTTATTTTCTAAATAACTAACAGTTCGCCAAGCCATTACTTGTCTGATTTCGAGAGGAATCCACGACTGTTGATTCTCTGTTAAATGATAGATTTTGAAAGAAATATCAGGATCTGCAACAAGATCACCATTGATTTCTTGATAATGGGCAACACTAATTATCTCTGATAATCTTCCCATTGAGCTTCAGGTAAGTTAGCATTAAACTTCCATTCCAGAGGCTTAAATTTTGTCACAGTTGACCATTCAGGATGATAACAAAAAGGTTCATTGGCTTGGAAAGGACGTTTAATAAAAGGCGTTTTTATTCCTAACCAATCTTTGAGTAAACTATTACCATGTGCTAAGACACTGAGGTAATAGCCTTCTTTAATTTCTCCTTTTTCTAATAGAATTAATAATCTTCCATCATGAATAAATTGATGGCATCCATGACATAAAGCTGCCGTCCCAGTGTAGGCTACCTGGCCCATATTAAAATCTATGCTATAACATTCGTGGGCTTCTAGCCACTTTCTAAATTTTGCTTTTGAGGGAGAAACCCCACAACTCCAACAAGCATTAAATTTGGCTTTTGCTATTGCCTTAGTCTGGTTCCACCAACTATGAGAAAGTAGTTCTCTGGGTGGCATCCCATGTAGGGGTTTCGGTATGTTAGGATGTAATAGCAAGTAATGATAAGGCATAATTTAATACTATTAACTTCATAAAAAAATAACCGTTAGGGTAATTCCTACGGTTATTTTTTAGTTAATTAAATTGTGAATATAGCTGCATCACAACCCACTTCATCTGAGTTAAATCCAGTTTTAATTCTGGATAACTATCACATCCTAAACAAGCGGTAAAAAACTTACAATCTGTTTCTCGTGATACAATTTCTACTAAATCATTCAAGTACCAACTCTCGTGACCAGTTACGCCATCTAACAAGAGAAACACATATCCATTAGAACGTTTTTCGCAAATCCAATGAACTTGGCGTTTTTTTGTTGTATGATTAAAAGTTTCTATAGCATCAATAGACGCATAAGATTCGGCAAGAAGATGGCACTTACTTTCTCGATTTTGCTTTTCTATTGTTAATTTTTCTAATAATGCTTGAAAGCTCATTTTTTTGTTGACCTTAAACTTAGAATTCACTTCGATAAAAAAAAGGGCGAAAGCCCTATTATAACTAGATCACGATGCCCGACGTGCTAATTTCCTCGCCCAACTTCTGATCAACTCAAGATTCTCGTAATCGAGATCCGCTTGAGGGGTCATTTCTCCCAGAACAGTTTCTAGGTCATCAAAGGTAGCACGGCGATCGCCACTAAAAGCCAAAGTCACAGCTTCAGTAACAAGATATGCGATTTCAGCCCCACTAAAATCGCTGGTTTGATGTACCAACTGTTTGAGTTGTTCATCAGTCAAGAGAATCTTAAACTTCTTGATATGGATTGCTAGAATATCGAGTCTTTCTTCTGCTGTGGGCAAGTCGATAAAGAATATCTCATCAAACCGTCCTTTTCTCAAGAATTCTGGTGGTAAGTTGTTAACTTTATTAGCGGTGGCAATAACAAAGACGGGTTGATTTTTCTCCTGCATCCAGTTAAGAAATGTGCCTAAAACTCCCTTGGATACCCCCCCGTCATGTTGGCTATTACCATTATCAAAAGCTTTCTCAATTTCATCGATCCACAGACAAATAGGTGCGATGGACTCAGCCGTTTTGAGAACTCGTTTGAGGTTCTTTTCGGTTTGACCCAACAAAGAATCGTAAAGTCCTCTAACATCCAAGTGCATCACAGGAACTCCCAACTCTGCCCCAATATTCTTAGCTACTAAACTTTTTCCACATCCTGGTACTCCTACTAACATTACTCCCTTGGGTTGAGGTAATTTATAATTAGTAGAAGTCAACAATTTACTGCGTCTAGCTAACCAAGTTTTGAGAGTTTTGAGTCCTCCAACTTTCACATCAGGTTCATGAGATAATTCTACCCCTAATCGTTTAAGTTTAGCTAATTTAAACTCGTTAATTTGTTTAGCTAAAATATCACTGGTAATTTCAGGATATTTCTTGAGACTAAACCTAACTGCATCATTAATTTCTGCAATAGTTAACCCTTGACAACTTCTGATTAACTTATCCCCAACATGAGGTTTAGTTGTCTTGTCAGGTAAGCGATTAACTAATTGTTTCAAGAAAGATTTGATGACAGTTTGAGAGGGTAAACCATACTCTAGAATGTGAATCAATCCCTCAAACTGAGGTAAACTAAAATCTTCTTCTAATAAGATAATAGTCTGATTAGTTGTTTTGAGTTTATGGACTAGATTAAATAATCTAGAGATAACCAAAGGATCTGCTTTTTGCCCTGTTAAAAACTGCTGAAAATCATAGAGAACATAAAGAGCCTTGTCTTCGGGATTGTCTTCAAGATTTTCAAGGACATTTAAAGGGTCGTTAGTGTTAGGAAGTTGCTCAAATTCTTGTGTTCCACATTGACCTAATCCTTTGTCGTAAGTCCAAAAGAAAACTTTGTAACCCCCACTAGGATAATTAGCAGCATAAGCCGTTAATTCTCTCATAAAAGATGTTACCGCACTCGGAGCGCAAGTTACTCCTAAGAGGCTAAAAGAAGCTGTAACAAAATACTCAAGTTCTGAAAAAATCATAGTGAAGATGAGAAAAACATCGCTCTTTACTATTTCGTCAGAAATAAAAAAATCCTAGTTAAAACTAGGAAATAATAATTAAATTAAGTTTTCAACTTGACCTCCCTTAAAATTACCTTTGATCTCTTGATGATATAATCTTCCTACTGATCCCGTAGTGGTAATAAATCTCTGCCAAAGGGTTAAAGGTGCATTAAAGTAACGATAAGTGTTGCCACTGTAAAATTGGATGAATAAAATACAGTTTTCGTGGTCGTATCCAATAGCAG
Organism: Crocosphaera sp. UHCC 0190; assembly: GCF_034932065.1. Lineage (NCBI taxonomy): Bacteria > Bacillati > Cyanobacteriota > Cyanophyceae > Chroococcales > Aphanothecaceae > Crocosphaera > Crocosphaera sp. UHCC 0190. The sequence goes on along the minus strand of NZ_JAYGHP010000024.1, from coordinate 11,145 downwards.
CAATAGAAGTGCTAGGTTTACAGGGTAAATCTTCAATCCGTTTGATAACAATCCCATTTTTGATTTCTTCTTGTTCTTCTATTACTGATTGAAAACAATGGTCAAGAATATCTAATTCACTGGTAAACACGAGTAAGTCTCCTCCCTAACTAAAATTCCTCTCAGTCGGATTTTGGCGAAAGCCAATTATTAGAAAAAAAAGCAGGAAATTAACCCTGCTAATATAATCTAATTGCTCAAATGTTGTTGATTGATCTGATGAGAAGATTGACGATATTCAGGTTTAAATTCCCGTTGCTCAATCCCTCCTAGTGCTTCTTCTAAAGGTTTGGTTAAGGAGAGACAATTATCTCCTTTTGCCCCGTTAACTTCGAGGGTAAAGTTACCGTTTTGATCAACAGTAATGGTAATTTGTTCACTCATTATCTTCTCGCTCCTAATGTGATTTTGATTTGCTGATCAAGATTTTGTTGTCCCAATACTCGATACCCTAATTTTTGGGCAGTAGCAATGGCATAGTTTGTGCCTAATTGTTGTTTGAAATTAGGCAGACTTGAACGCTGTAAATCATAATCATCACAAATCAGTTTATAGGTATCTTTATCATGAATAAAGCCGATGTCTGAACCACATTTAATCTGCGCTCTGTCCACAACTAAATGAGCGACAGCTTGTGAATTCCAACCCGTTTGTAACTGAACAGGTTGAGGGTGTTCAGTTACATTTTATCCCATTTGTTGTAAAGATTGAATCAGGAGCTTCTTGTTAGAATACTGGGTTCTAACCGTTGAGAAATGAGACATAGTACCTCTTGAATTGATGATTAATTCAGTTAATATTTTGTCGTCAGACAAAAAAATGAAGAAAAAAGGTTCCTTAATAGTTATATGAGAATATTTTTGTTATAATCAAACAAAGAGGATTAAGAGTAAAATTAGCTATGACTCAAAAGACGGAACCACTTTCTCCAAACTTTGACGACATTCTTCACTTAGTGAAACAATTGCCCAGAGAAGATAAAATTAGGCTGAGTAAAGAATTAGAAAAAGATACTATTAAAACTCAATTAACTCAACTGTTAGAAGCTTTCCAAACTGATGAACTTTCTTTAGAAACTATCTCAGAAGAAGTCGAAGCAATTAGGGCTGACATTTATGCCAAACAAGAAAACGCTTAAAGTTATTATTGATACGAATCTCTGGATTAGTTTTTTGATTGGAAAGCAGTTAGCTAGTCTTAAGCCTTTATTAATTGAAGGAACAATTCAACCTGTTTTTTCTTCACAACTGCTAGAAGAAATTAATCGGGTTACTCAAAGACCTAAATTACAGAAATATTTTCCCAGCAACAAAGTTCAAGAATTAATTGATTTTCTGAAAATAGTTGGCTTATTAATAGAGATTAATTCAAAAGTTTCTATTTGTCGAGATGCTAAAGATAATTATCTCTTAGCCTTAGCTCAAGATAGTCAATCTGATTTTTTAATAACAGGAGATCAAGATTTATTAATTTTAAAAAAATTTCAAAATACCATCATTGTAACTTACTCAGATTTTGTCTCTCAATTGTCTGAACATAATTGAGTTTTTTAAGTTTTGGTTAGCTAGTTTTTTATAAATCTTGCCATGCTTGCTCATTTTCATCAGCTTTGATAATTTGTTGTTTAGTCGTCATCAATAATCGACTAATCATTTGTCGATTTTAGGGGGCAATTCCCAAGATTTAAGTCTTATATTTTCTTCACAAATTAAGGGTTTGTAATTGTTTTTTGAACTCACATTTGAGATAGTTTAACTCACTTTGTAGTGCTTGAACTTGTGCCATTAGTTCCAGCACCAGATTGGTTAGTGGCCATGAGAAAAAGTAGTTAGTGGCGGTTATTTCTATAATAAACCGCCACTAACCAAATCGTCAAGGGTTAATCGTGATTACCGATACTTTTTTTGACTGCGGGGTATCTTGATTTGTCCGTTGATCACTGCATTAAGATAAGCACAATAACGTTCGGCTTCTTTTGGGGTTTGGCAAGAAACAATCAAAGTTCCTTCATCGGTTTGTGATTGTTTCCAGACAACAAATCTTTTGGCTAGTTTCGGATTTCCTTGTGTCCAAATGTCGAAATTTCCTAGTGCTGATGGCATCAATTATTAATCCTCTCAATAACCGCAGTTAACGCATCTATGTCCTTATCCCAATCAAGTAATGGTTGATTTTGATTGGCTATTGTGCATAGTTTCTTCAGAGCGATTAGGATTTCTAAAAGAGAATATTGGTTGATCAATTGCTTTAATTCCGCTTCTAGGAGCTTTGTTTTGTTCATATTGATTTCTTTGTGTTAATTTTTGTGACAGTTTCTAGGGACAAAAAAGGGGAAATTTCCCCTTTTTGTCCGATTTAAAATTCAGCTTCTTGTGGCTTCCAGAACCCTGCAATGTAATAACCTTTAAACTCATCATGAGAGGCGATAACAGCTTCTACTGCAAGTCTAGACAACTCAATAACGTTAATCTCGATGATTTGGCTATCTTTCGGGAAAATAAAGCCTTCTTCGGGGTCAATATCAAGTTCGTGGGTAACGAGTTCCACCATCGCGGTTAAACGATTCTGTTGCTGATTTTGACTCTCAATAGTACCGTCACAAGTCGCTGTACGAGGGTGATGTGTGCGGGTTACTCGGTCAAAAACCGAACACCAGCCACACACCAAGACCACTTATCAGCATCTGTTTCTGAGGGTAATACATGATTAATGATAGCGCGTGTAATTAAAATATAAGCTGGCGGAAGAATATGTTGTTGTAATCCATATCGATGAAATTCTCTAAGAAAAATTTCAGACCAATAGTGTGCTTCTTTGGGAAGGTCAATAATAGTTTGCCATAGCATTTCTGGATGTTCATTTTTTTGCATATATTGTATATTCACAGCAATTTTTTTTAAGACCCATTGTTCATAATCATCTGGATAATAAGTATTATTATAATTCCAAGGTTGTTCCTGGCGGTTGATTGATACTCGACGAATAATATAATCTAAAGATTCTTGAAAAAATAATATAATATCGTTCCGTTCTTCTATATTAGTCGCTTGATCTAATGTAGGGAGCCACACATGACTTGTTGTAATAAGCTGAAAATCTAAATAATACTGTTTTCTCAAACTTGAAATTTTCTTATCGATTTTCTCAAATAGCTGAGGATTATCCATTGATTTCCATGAATCAATTGTTAAGTCCATATTTCCTTCAACAAAAGATTGTACTCGTTCTTTTTTCCATTCATTAATCTTTTGAACAAAGGATTGAATTAATTTTTCGTTTATATTATTTGAAAAGTTCTTAACGCATTGAATACGATTCCGAACAAAAGCCCATTCAAATAGAAGTCGTCGCAGCCTTGTAAAATCTTCCCTTAAAATAGACCTTAATTCACTACAACGTCTAAATAAAATATTCACAGCACTGTAGTGTTGAGTAAAGACCATGAGTGCAATCAAAAAACGAGTTTTTTGATTATCTTTATCTTCTGCCCAAATTAAAGGGAGTGCTTCAGCCGCGAAATCATCCCAATAGAAGTTTCCTATTGCGTCAGGACGATCAAATTGCTCAGGTAATGGTGGTTGTAGAATAATATATTGAAGAGTCTCTAAACACCATTGTTCACGGTCAGGATTTTCAGACAACCAACTACGATGAAAATGGATTAATACCGCAATTCCTCCGACAATACAATTTGCTAATTTACTAGATGTGAATTGATTATACTGAGATGTTTCATAATACTTTTGAATAAGTAACAATGCAAGTAGTTGATAACTATCTTTTATAAGTATACAAAAAGCAAAAATCACTACGGCTTTTTTTCCCCAATTTTCATTATCTATAGAAGTAATTTGTTGAAGTTGATTCCAAAATACTTCAAGTTCTTCTACATTTAATGGTTCCTTCTTATCAATCATCTGGCGACAGCGAAATGGGAAAAATTGAATGAGCAAATCAATTTGAGACTTGTACAATTCTTCTGCTTGTTCTGCTTGTTCTTCTTGTAACTTTTGTTGTGCTACATTAACAAGGCATTGACCATGTTCTGGATGTATTATAATTTCATAATTTTTAATATCAAATAGAAGAAGAAGGTCTTTAATAAAATCGCAAAGCTCATCCCCAGGATTTTTGACTAATCTAGTTTCCCATCGTTGTTTGACATCTTTAAAAAATGCGGTAATAGTAGGACAATTAAACAATAACTCATAAGCCAGATTACGTAAATCTTTTTTTCGATGTTCTAATTGATAAAATTTTCTAGCTAATTCCCGAAACAATTCCTCTTCCTTGCCGAGAAATAGCATAAAATGACTGTTACCCTGTGAACGAACATTGATATCCCAATCATAAATTTCTGGTACGCTAAGAAGCGGTTTAAGAGAAGTTTCAAAGAGAATTGGGAGTCGTTTGCCTATATTACACAGAACATTCAAAAAAGCCACACTCTTGATACGAGTTAAAACGGCTTTTATCTCTTTATTGATGTCTTCTTGTTCCTCAATCTTACGATAGAAATACTGCTCAAGTGCCATAAGTGCAACTATTACCGTATCATGCGGATAATGTCCTACTCCAAATGACCAGCCATACACCCTAGAATCACCAATAAACTCATATTCAACATTATCTATTGACATTATCAGTGTTTTTGGAAAACGGGAACCTTCTTCCACCAACCGAGTTAAAAATTCATCAGTTCTATTTTTATTTTTATCTTTATTTTGTTCTTGAGACTTGTATTCATTGGCTCTTATTTTTGTTTGCTCCTGCCATCTTTCAGTAGCGAAATCTACAAGGCGGGCAATAACTTCTAATCCTTCGGAAAAATGATTTATTAAAAAGGCTAAAAAAGGTCCATGAATATAGAGTGGGGTATTCCATTCTATAATGTCTTTGACCTCAAATTGTTTTCCATATCCGATTCCTTCCCGCCCATTGCTAATAGTAGGTTCACTAATAAGAACAGCCAAAACTATCTCACGAGCAACAGAAGGATTAGTTTCAATCAAAGGTCTTATATTTCTTGGCTCAAGAACTACCTTCCGAAAATCATTATCTATAGGTCTTTTTGGTCCATCTGGCCATGGCTCTGGTAGTGATGTATTAGAGACAGAAAATAATTCTGTGAAAATATCTATGCTACTTCCTTTACGTCGAGGTCGATTTTTAAATTCTTCATCTTCTTCTGCTGTATTTGTTCTTACAATTCTCTCACTTACTCTTAAGACAAAATTGCTGACTTGTTTAGGAAGTTCTCTTGCGCCAATTAAGGCAACACGATAAAAATCCTTTCGATGTTTATGAAACAAGGAATTATAGTTTTTTCTAGCTAAAAGGGCGTTTTCTCCTAACATAAGTCCTAATTCAGCCATCTCCAATCGCAGTGTTACTCCTGGAGAAGTATAGTCAAGCCACTTCTGAACAATTTGAGAGATTTCAACAGGCGTAATTCTAATAAATTCATCACGATATTCATAAAGAAAATGAAGCATTGGCAACCAAAATGGCCAATATGGATAACGAAGAGTAGCTGCAAATTCAACTTCGTTGTATCCTTTAGCGCGAGCCACTTCCATAAAATAGGGATCTGGGAGGGTCGCCGACTGCAAAAATCGAGTTAGCAAACGCTTAAGCAATTGACCATTATTATCTATTAAATGAGAGTGGATAAGTTTTAGCAGTGACAAGGAATTTCCCGCAAAAACTAGGGATTCAAGTAGCAGATCCTGTGCTAATAAATTATTATCATTAGCTAAAGCAGAGATGGTTTCATTCCATTTATTAATATCATTAAGATGTTCAAGTAAATAAAGCCCATAAAGACGAACTGCTCGATACCACATTGGAGACTTTAGTCGTTCTTTGAGATAATTTATAAGGTTGTCGGCATGGGAAATGAGGAGTCTAAAACGAAACCAGTCTCCATATAAATCATGCTGAAAAACAATACTATCATCTGAGGTTTGACTACATATTTTAGTTTTAAGAATACTGTCAATTAATTTAGATTCTTCAAAATTTAAAGATTCTAATGAAATACCTTGCTTGAGAGTATCAGCTTGATATTCAGCCAGTTTTTTTACTAATTTTCCTTTAACTATTCCTTGGTTGCTACCTTTAATATACGACTCCCAGAACCATGTAGCGACACTTGATTCATTAACCCATTTATTAACTGGAATATTTTCTCCTATTTTCAGTTTAATAGTTACCAAATCTAAAACTTTAAGGTTGCCAAATATATCTTTTAAATGAGTTTGATATTTAAGTTGACTGGCATTAAGAAATGTTTCCCAAATTGGTTCTAGTTCCTCAGTCGGTAAAGGACTACAGTGAAACTGATTGTCATTATTTGAATCAATACCTATTCGGATTAAATGTTCGGTTAAACGGGATAATTCGGGAGTCTGGCAAGTTATTAAAAGTTTCCAAATTATTGGCTGCTTTTGAAACTTAAATAAGCTAAAAAACGTTGCAAGAAGCCTAAAAGATTCAGGAGTATAAAGTCGGTCAAGTCCATCGATGATAAGTGTAGCGGGCTGATTAGATAGTGATTGTATTACCGCTTCTAATGAATGAGTAAGCTGTAAATCTGTTTCAAAAGCAGCAAAATCTATCTTCTCAAAAGATTGTGCTTCAAACCAGAGAACAGTTTGATTTTCAAGAATTAGTTTTTCAGCATAATCTCTAGCCAGGGAAGATTTACCTACTCCTGAAAAACCAACAAGAAAAGTAAAATAATTTTCAGTACAAACTTTTGCTAATTTTTCTAGTTGATTCGTTCGCTCTAAGTGTACTTTTCCCCCAATTTTGTTTGAGACTTGTTCCATTACTTGTTTGCTTTTTCTAAGCAGTTTTTCTTGGTCAGACTCTACAGAATGGTGGTAATCAGACTTTTTTGGCAAGTTACCTTTTAGAAAATCAATTAGAAAAGCAGCCGATGCCTTAGCCGCAAAATCGTGAAATGAGTCATCTTTAAATTCATCAGCATAGTCACAAACTCCTTTGACAAAAATCATATAATCAATTTCTTGAATCTCAGAAACTATACCAATAGCTTCTCCCTCCATTTCTAATCCAATAGTTTTTCTTTGATAAGCAGTTATTTTATCCCAGATAGATGGATCTTGGATAACGCCTGTTCCTGTACCAATAGTACCTAAATGAATACGGAATTGAGGATCTGGTTGAGGAGAATCAGGGAAATAAAATCGATCTTCTTCTAAATGCTTTTTCCCTTCTGAAGTTATTTGAAAACTATCTAGGTCGATCCATTTTTTTTGTCTGAGTTTTTGAATTACAGCTTGACGATTATGTTGAGGGACGAAATTATCAATTCTAGGATAACTAGAAATTGATAATTGTTTATTTTCTTCACAATTATGCAATGCTCGCAGTAGCCAGTTAGATTGATACTCTAAAGATAATGAACGTTCATTAATAAATGAAGGTTGCCATTTTTTTTCGATCTCTTTGATGGCTGTTTTCCACTTCTGCCTTAAATTAAATGTAGTGATGTCTGGTTGAAAAACTTCATTTTCTCCTTTAACTTTATGCTTTCCTTGGTCATATCGGAAGACTTTATCGGCAATTAGAACATCTCCCAGAAAAACATCTCCTCGTTTTCCAGCGCAAATTCCACACATTGCTATACATCGTGGGTTCAATTGTTCTGTTAATTTAGTGGCTAACACAGCAGCTTGCGTAGCTCCCATGTTGTTAGCCCACATTGCTGCGACACTAAACGAGAAGCCTTGAGTGCTTTCAAATGTGCGATGATAGTATCTTGTAATGTTTTCGCTATCCCTAACTCTCTCCCATGTTTCCTCTCGATCAGTAATTTCAATTAGCGCATCAAATTCTTCTTTAAGGGCGGCAATAATAAGGACATCTACACTGTTACTAAGCATATCGTTTGTCAAAAATACTCTGGGGTTCAGGACAAGTAGCTTCTCCCTTAATATTCCCTAATTCATCTTTTAATTTACTATATATTTTATTTATCTGCCCACTGTACTTGTTCTTGATAGATTTAATGATTTTGTCTTGATTAGGTAACTTCAAGATAAATTAAACCTTAAGAAAAGCTAAAGCTAAGATTGGTTCTACTTACTTTGTAGAAGTTTTATAACAAAATGTTCAACTAGCAAGCATTCCACATCGTAGAATCAATATAACAGACGTTATGTGGGTTATGGGCGTAGAGGAGACAGCGTTGCAGCCGCACTCGCGCTCCGCGAGACCGCATAAATCAATTTTCATGTGATTGACTGGGATAGGATATTTCTAGGACAAGACATTCTCCATCAGCAATAAAGGGGCCATGGACTTCATCTGGAGGACGACTAGCATAATAACCAGCCGATAGCCACTGGTCAAAGGCTGCGTCATAAAGACGACCCGATAAAATTAGAATTTCTTCAGGATAATTATGACTTTTTGCCCCAAACTTCTCGGTATTGGCCCCATCTAGAAACTTGGTTAATCTTGTGTAATCACCTTTTTTCAAAGGATAAATCATGGCTAAATTTGGAGCAATTTACTTATTTTTTAATGAGCTAGAGAACGCAATAGAAAAAGTTGAAAAAATTTATTCTATTTTAGTTGAGCAAGGTTATTTATTTACGGTTCGTTACCATTATGAACCCCCTTGGGTACAATTGTATATTGAAGAACCAGAAAAGGTAGTCGAATATGTTAAGAATGTATCTAAGATTTTCCCAGATAAACGAGTCATTGGATTAGGGGCTTATACGGTATCTGATGAGGTTAGTTTCTGTGAATTAAAAGCAGGAACCGTTATTCGTCTTTTACAATCAGGATGGCTCTCCCGACATCTTGGTATAAAATGTATAATCAGCTACAATACTTAAGATGGTGGGTTACGACGCGGATTAAAACTTATTAGTTTTTCATCAAAATCATAGCCGCGTCTAACCCACCCTACGAATTATAAGCTTTACTTATCACCACAAGTACGGGAGAGCCGAGATGATAAAGGAGTAAAAAAACATGAAAATTTCCTTAAATGAACATCAAACAGAAGACTTAAGAAAATTCTTCGCCGAAGTTGATAAGGATAATAATGGAAAAATTGATCAAGAAGAATTAAGGGAATTATTAGAAACTATCTGGGGAAAAGACATGAATATTGACATTACTTCGGCAGTTCAATCAACTTTTAATAAATGTGACCTCAATCATGATGGTTTTATTACTTTTGAGGAGTTTCTTACTTTAGCTCATTAAATCCTATTTAACATGGCTGAATAAATCAGCTTGTTACTGATATCATGATTGGGTAAAGTTTCAACTATCTTATCATAAAATTTATCAAATCTAGGTCTTTCTTCATAATAGAATAAATGAGCAGGACAATCACAATCTGATGAGCCAAACTTTGTAATAGGAATGGTTGATTGGTCATCTTCAAGTAACAAATTAGCCCATTGATGTTCTCTTTTAATTGTATCATTTGAGTACCAAGCTTCAACAGTAGTTAAACTCGGTCTGAGATAATCAAGATGCCAATGATGACGTTTATTAATTTGTAGATGTCTATTAATTCTTGATTTGAGTCCCCCTCGTCCAAAGGCACTACCAATGTAACAATAATAACCAAGTTTAATCTGATAAGTTCCTAGTTTGCCTATGGTGACAAGTGATGAAGTTAAACAGTGGAAAACTAAACAATAAGTTCCTGGTTGAGAAGGTAAATCAATAGTCATTTAATGAACTTTTTGTAAATGTTCCTTAAGAATAGGAACAATAGCCATTGCTGTTTGAGTTTTGACTTCCTTTTTCGTTGCTCCTAATGCGGTTTCTCTTAGTTGGGTATCTTCAAGGGTAATCACGCAAGTACATTGCCATTTACCCTGGTTCTTTTTAAACTGAAAGTCAGGTTTTTTTAATCTATATTTCTGAATGATTCCCATCAATTCACCCACAGGATTATCCATGCTTTTTTCCTTAATTTACCTTGAAGTTGAGACAAAAAATTAATTCCTAGTTGACTAGAGAACAAAACTACAGCAATTTTAGTTTATAATAAATTAGTCCCTATTATACAAGTTTTTTTGACACTATAATGATTCGGAGAATTAGTTTCGCGCTTCTTTGGCTTGGGTTTATCACCTATGCCTTTGTTTTTGCTCCCCCTGATCAACCAGATACCTTAGACTTAATTAAGTCTTTATCTCTTGGCCAATGGGATGGTATTAATCCTCTGATTATTGCTTTATTTAATATTATGGGAATTTGGCCAGTCATCTACAGTGTATTACTATTTCGGGATGGACAACAGCAGAAAATTCCAGCTTGGCCTTTTGCGGTAGGCTCATTCGCATTAGGTGCGTTTGCGCTGTTACCCTACCTAGTTTTACGAGAACCAATAACAACGATTCAACCCAAGTTGAAAGAAGTTAAGAGTGAGAGTAAATTGTTACAGATTTTAGAGTCCCGTTGGCTAGGAATTGGGATCTTAATTGGGGTGATGACGTTGCTCACCTACGGTTTTGGGCAAGGGAATTGGTCGGATTTTGTACAACAATGGCAGACTAACCGTTTTATTCACGTGATGAGTTTAGATTTTTGTATGTTAGCTATTTTGTTTCCTACACTGTTAGGAGATGATATGAAGCGACAGGGTATAAGTAATCCAGTTTTGTTCTGGGTTACAGTTGGTATTCCACTCTTGGGTTCAACAATTTATCTGCTCATTCGTGATTATTTTCATGAAACTACTCAACCTATTTAATCATAAAAATTACTCTCTTTCTCCTCGTCCAAAATCTATTTACTTAAAGAATAAACCCTTACCATTACCTGTTTCTTAACCGTTACTCGTTAACAAGAAACTAACAACTTCAAACAAGATTTTATCATTGAGATGGGACGATTAAGCTGATCACTGAGTTCTTTAACCGTCATACCTTGGGGATGGTCTTTGAGCAGTTCAAGGATACGGTCATCGGTTTGGCTCTTTCAGCATTCTGTGGTAAAATGTAGCGATAGCTACTTTTTATTACAGACTTAAAAATGGACTTTCATCTAGATACTTTACTAAATTTACCCGATGTAACCGTTTTCACTTGTTATCAACAA
>NZ_JAYGHP010000023.1 GCF_034932065.1 Crocosphaera sp. UHCC 0190 | reverse complement strand
AAATGACATTCTTGTAACCGTCCCTATGAAAACAGGCTAGTTAGACTAGGAGCCGGATGAGGTGAAAGTCTCATGTCCGGTTTTGAATGGGAGTTGTGGTAGGTGACTACCACTTCGACCCCTAATCTTGTCTTTCGAGTAAGTCGATGCTAGTTGATGATTTTCTGCAATTAAAACTAATTACTAAGATTTTTAGCATAAAATCTGACTCAAAGGGCTTGACTCTCCTTGAACTTCTAATTTCTGTCATAATTTTGGGCATTCTTGCCACTATGGTTATCCCTAGTTTATTAAGTCAAGCCGCTCGTTCTAGAGAGACAGAAGCCATCTCTAATTTAGCAGCAATTAATCGAGTTCAAATTGCTCATCGCTTTGAATATGGTACCTTTGGGTTAAATAGAGCCTACCAATACTTTCGATGTTGTCCTTTGTCGAGACAATGATCATAGAGAAGATGATTTAAAAAAGATTCGACCAAACTTAGAATTGCCAACATGGAAATGGATGTGTTTGGGCAATAGCACTCAAATTAGGTAAAATACCTCCCACTGGGCTGTCACTATAGGGAGGGCTTGCCAATTGAGAACAAGAGAACTACTAAAATTAAGACAATCACTTGCAATCGATCCTAACAATAGTTACACTTCTTTAAATAATTTTCACTTTCTTGGCATAATGAAGGTTAGCTGACTTTGGGGCCTTGATGGTTGTTAACCAGCGATCGCCCCCAAAGAATCATCCATAAGCCAACACCATAAGAAAAAAGCGTCTAAGTAGACATATTGTCAATAGGAGGAGCGTAGTCAATGGGACTACCTTGGTATCGAGTTCACACCGTTGTCCTGAATGATCCAGGACGACTCATTTCCGTTCACCTGATGCACACCGCTTTAGTAGCTGGTTGGGCAGGTTCCATGGCTCTTTATGAGTTAGCTATTTTTGATCCCAGTGACCCCGTACTCAACCCCATGTGGCGACAAGGGATGTTTGTACTTCCCTTCATGGCCCGTTTAGGGGTAACAGGTTCTTGGGGTGGCTGGAGTGTCACCGGAGAAACGGGAGTTAATCCTGGTTTCTGGTCTTTTGAAGGCGTTGCCGCCGCCCATATTGTCTTATCTGGTTTGCTGTTCTTAGCAGCGGTTTGGCACTGGGTTTTCTGGGACTTAGAGCTATTTGTTGATGCTCGGACAGGAGAACCCGCCCTTGACTTACCGAAGATGTTCGGGATTCACTTGTTCTTATCTGGCCTACTCTGCTTTGGTTTCGGAGCTTTTCACTTAACTGGACTTTGGGGCCCAGGAATGTGGGTATCTGACCCCTATGGTTTAACGGGCCATGTCCAACCCGTTGCACCAGAATGGGGGCCAGCAGGCTTCAACCCCTTTAATCCAGGGGGTGTGGTCGCTCACCACATTGCTGCGGGTATTGTGGGCATTATTGCGGGTCTATTCCACTTAACAGTAAGACCCCCAGAAAGGCTCTACAAAGCTCTGAGAATGGGTAACATTGAAACCGTACTCTCTAGCAGTATTGCTGCTGTGTTCTTTGCGGCTTTCGTGGTAGCTGGAACCATGTGGTATGGTAATGCCACCACTCCCATCGAATTGTTTGGCCCAACCCGTTATCAGTGGGATGGCAGCTACTTCCAGCAAGAAATTGATCGTCGTGTGGAAGCGAACTTAGCGGCAGGGGATAGCTTATCAGAAGCTTGGTCAAAAATTCCCGAAAAACTCGCCTTTTATGATTACGTGGGTAATAGCCCCGCTAAAGGCGGTTTATTCCGTACTGGTGCCATGGTTAGTGGGGATGGCATTGCCCAAGAATGGTTGGGACACCCCGTGTTTAAAGACCCTGAAGGTCGGGTATTAACCGTTCGTCGGATGCCTAACTTCTTTGAAACTTTCCCCATTGTTTTAACTGACGAACAAGGAATTGTTCGTGCTGACATTCCTTTCCGTCGGGCGGAGTCTAAACTCAGTGTTGAACAAAGTGGTGTCACTGTTAGTTTTTACGGTGGTGCTTTAGGGGGTCAAACCTTCTCTAATCCGGCTGAGGTGAAGCAATTTGCTCGTAAGGCGCAATTAGGGGAACCCTTTAACTTTGACCGTGAAACCCTCGGTTCTGACGGGGTATTCCGTACCAGTCCCAGAGGTTGGTTTACCTTTGGACACGCGGTATTTGCTTTATTGTTCTTCTTTGGCCACATCTGGCATGGTTCTCGGACTCTCTACCGTGATGTATTTGCGGGTATTGATCCCGATCTTGAAGAACAAGTGGAATTCGGTTTGTTTGCTAAAGTGGGTGACTTGAGTACCCGTAAAGAAGCTTAAGGCTATCTCTTTAGTAACAAATAATTGTTAATCTAAATTTTTGAGAGTCAAGGTAATTTATCCTTGACTCTTATTTTGTAAAAATATGGATCATTTATTGATTTCTTTAATTATTTTTTTAGGGGTGTTTATTCAAACGCTGTCCGGGTTTGGGTTAGGTTTGGTCGTGATGCCTTTATTAACGCAAGTGATAGATGTAAGTCTTGCTGCCCCTTTATTGGCTTTAATTGCGTTAGTTACTTTGTTGACTCTTTCGATTTTTTATGGTAAAAACTTTGAATTTACCTCTATGTCTAGGTTAATTATTACTTCTAGTGTAGCCATTCCTTTCGGGATATTTTGTCTGAAAAATCTTAATGAAACGATTACCCTGACCTTTTTGGGCATTATAGTTTTAAGTTACGGTTTTTATTCCTTATTTGAGTTTCCTTTTCCTTTAATTAGTTCTCCAAAATGGGGCTATGGATTTGCTTTTTTCTCAGGATTATTGTCAGGAGCCTATAATACAGGTGGGCCACCCATTGTAATTTATGCCACTTGTTGTCGCTGGCCACCTGAACAGTTTAAAAGTAATCTCAATGTTTTCTTGTTATCTAATGTGATTGTGGTTTTGATTAATCATTTAATTCAGCATAATGTTAAGCCCGAAGTTTGGCAACTTTTCATCACTAATATTCCCACAATATTAATAGGTTTATTAGCAGGTTTTTTGACCTCTAAATTTATTGATTTTTTACTGTTTCGTAAATTAGTTCTGCTACTCTTGATTATTATGGGTAGTCAATTAATCATCAAAGTGCTGCTATTTTAACAACTCCCTGGTTAGATTAAATGGTTAACAACGACTCCCATTAAAGGTAGGTTGAGAGATTGTATTTCTTTGACAGCTTTTTTAGCAAGAGATTGAGACGTTTTCTTAAGGGCAACAACCATTAACATTCCCTCAGCTTTTTTAGCCATAAATTTTAAATCGGAACTGTCTAGGAAAGGAGGGGTATCGTAGATGACTAAATCATAGGTTTTAGCCAATTCTTCCATGAGATTATCAAGTTGTGGCGACCAAAGTCGTTTGGTTGTTTGTCCCATTGACTCCCCTGCTGTCAAGATTGATAAATTCTCGATATCAGGGACATCTTGAATAATTGCCTGGGGTGATACTCGATCTTTAATAACCTGAATTAGTCCCTTGTAATTAGAAATATTTAATAAATTGTGGAGTTGAGGATTAGAAAAATTTGTATCGACTAATAACACCCGTTGACCATTGTTTGCCGCACTAATGGCTAAATTTAAAGCAACTGTTGATTGACCATCTTGCGGTTCAACGGAACAGACCATCAAAGAACGAATGGTTGAAGATTGCAGCAAATATAATTGGGTATAAAGACGATCAAAGGCTTCAAGAAAAAGAGACTCATTCGGGATAGTTAATACCTCATCATGAAGATATTTTTTTTGAGCTTGATCTTTGGTTGCCATTGACTTAGCGTTAATATCTGGTAAAGAGGCTGACAATGAGGAAAACTCTGGCGATAAAGCCGTACGATCATCTTTAGGTATCTCACCCAATAAAGGCAGAGAAAGAAGATCTGAAACATCATCCGCTGTGTAAAACATATTCTGTCGTTTTTCCCAGCCAATAGCTAATCCCATACCCAACAATAATCCACCCATGAACCCTGCGAAAAGTTTCTTTTTGCTATCAGGAGGATATCCAATGGGGTCTCCATTTTCGTCAAGGGGAATTTGCGGCTTAGAAATCAATTGCCAAGGAAGTTCTTGAGCCGATTCAACTTCCAGGGTTTCTCGTTGTAGTAGTAGTTTATTGAGAATATCTTGAGTCAACTGAATCTGATTTTCAAGATCACTGTATTCGTTAATGAGATTAGGGTAGCGTTTAACTTGTTGTTCCCGTTGTTGCTTAGCGGGTTTAATGGTTTGAAGTTGACTTTCTAGGAGCTTAACTTGATTACTGGCCTCTAATAATTGTTGGATTAATTGTAACCGAGTGGGATCATGAAAACTTAGGGCCGGCGAACCTGGAGAAACTGATAAAGAATTTAGAGTAATAATTTCTTGAGTTTTTTGATTGAGTAAAGTGAGGACATTTTGTCGCTTATCTTGTAAATCTTGAAGTTGGGGACTGCCATCAGTAAACGTAGCTGAAGCGACGGCAATTTGACTATCAAGTTCTTGGAGTTGGGAGAGTAAAGCCATGCGACTCGGATCTTGACTTAAGGTAGCGGCAGCAAAGGCTTCCTCTGGGGATAAATTTAATTGTTCTTGTAAGGAATTTACTAGTTCTTTCTGGGCTTGAAGTTGGATTTCTGTCGTTAATAGCTGACTTTCTAAGGTGCTAATTTGGTTAAGAACTTCATTGTTTTTTGGGGTTGGATCGATTAATTCGTAGGTTTGTCGTAGCTGTTTTTGTTTAGTTTTGAGATCCCTTAATCGTTTTTGTAAATCGGGAAGTCGACCGTCAATAAATTTTACCCCTGCTTTAATATTAGTTTCTCGATCCTCCGCACTATACTTCACAAAAGTCTCTGCTGCCGTTGATAGAATTGTTTGAACTTCTTTAGGATTTTCTCCCGTATAGTAGACTTGGAAAATTTTCGTCTCCCCGCCCCTTCCTTCTAAAGCCGCTCGTTCAACTTTCAGATTTTCCCGTAAATCTTTCCATATAGCTGGAACAGGACGAGTTTTTTCTTTTTCATAAACCTCCTGAGCAATTTTGAAGGTCATCCCAGGACTCTTAAGAAAAACTAAATTAGTAGGATAATCCAATTCAAACATATCTTCACGGGGAACCCCTTGTGTACGAGTTAGGGTACTAGGATTCGTTAATTTTGCACTGGCACTAATGGGTTCAACCAGCAAAAAAAAGTTTCCCGTGTAAGTATAAGGATCTTTGGTACTATACAACCAAGCGGCCAAAGTTGTTAAACTGGCTAACCCTGCAATTAGCCAAACTTTTCTCAGACAAATTCGTAAATAAGGACGAAAATTAAACCCCTTTGTTCCAGAGGGACTGACATCTTCAAGTTGTTCTTCTGGTAGATTAGGTAATGATACACTCACAGATCTGTTCAACTCATTAACTCATTATATTGTCTCGATTTTAGCACTCCGTTTATCAAGAATTGGTCTTATCCATCATGGGATGTTACTGTTTTGAGAACTGGCATTTGTTCCAAGGCAACGGTAAAGGTGACGGTTGAGCCGAGTCCTTCTCCCATACTATAAAATTCTACCTGTCCCCCCATCGCTTCTACCAGTTTCTGAGAAATAGCCAAGCCGAGTCCTGTTCCTCCATAGGCTTTGGTATGGGAACCATCGACTTGGACGAATTTTTCAAAGAGTTTTGCTTGTTTATCAAGGGAAACTCCAATTCCTGTATCAGCAACGCTGACTTTAACTAACCCAGGAAATTCTTGCTCCTGAAAAACAATTTTCTTTTTCGTGATTTCTGCACTCACTTCAATACCCCCTTCATGGGTAAATTTAATGGCATTACTGACTAAATTGAGCATTACCTGTAAGAGTCGTTGATAATTCCCATAAACCATGATCGGAGTGAGAGTCTGGGGAAGTTTGCTGCGAAAACTCAAATTTTTGCGTTGTGCTTGGGGCAGAGTAAAATTATCAATGGCTTGAAATAACTCGGCTAATGCGATCGCACCAAGTTCTAAGTCCATTTTACCCGCTTCAATCTTAGCAATATCGAGAATATCATTAATAAGATTTAATAAGTGTAAAGCAGATTTATGGGCTTCTTCGAGAAATTCTTGTTGTTCTTCGGCATCATCCGCCATGCCATCTAAACTGAGTTTAAGAAAGCCAATAATCCCATTGAGGGGTGTTCTTAATTCATGGGTGGTGCTGGCGAGAAACTCACTTTTGAGGCGGGAAGCTTCTTCCGCCGCTAAAGTGGCTTGTTCGAGTTCTTGATAGAGGGTGGCGTGGGCAATGGCCGTTCCCACCTGATCGGCTAATTCTTGGATCAGTTCTAGTTCTGCGGGATACCAATAACGACTGCGATCGCATTGTTGTAAACAAATTAACCCATTGCGTTGATTTTGATAGAAGGTAGAGACAATTAATACGGATTGAATTTGATGACAATTATCAGTCAATTCTTCAATAATGATCGCTTCCCGTTGGGTTAAAGCCTGTTCCCACCAAGGTTCCGTTAGGGGATCAAAGCGATAACCTAACTGAGATGAACAACAAGGTTGACGATATTCGGCCTTGACTTCTAAATATTCTTGGTTTGGGGCGATCGCTATCATTAAACAGCGACTTACTTGTAGGGCATCTCCCAAACTATCAACGGTTTGTTGCCAGATAGTTTCCAAATTCAGGGTGCGACGAATTTTGCGGGCAATTTTAGTCAGTAGGGTTTGATAAGGATCGGGATGAGTGGGTAAGGCGGAATTATTAATTAAGCTGTGATCAATGTCTAGTAAACGATGGCCCATCACCAACACCGTGGTAGCTTGTCCTTGTTGAGTCAAAATGGGACTGATCACCAATTCTAAAGGAAAGGATTGACCTTGATATTCAAATAGACAATAACATTGTTCAGGGATACGTCTTTCTAAAATTCGTCGAATTCTCTCATAATAAGCATCAGGTAAAGCGGGCTTCAGACTCTGTTCAGGAAAAAAGCCAACAATGTCCGAAGAGTCAATGCCTAAACTTTCCCCTAACTCCCAATAAAATGATAAATATTTACCTGATCGATCTTGAGTAAAGACCAATTCAGCTTGCAGTGTTGGCCACGGAGAAGGGTTCGGTAGATCTTGAGCCGACATCTCACTGTTTTGAATAGAAAGATTTTGTAAATTTACCAAAGAACTCATGGGTCAGTATAGGGAATAGAGGACTAGCGAGTGGCATGAGATCAAACATTCTTAGCAAGTAATTTTTTAACTTTTCATCCTGAGTGCTTCACTCTCATACCCTATGACTCTAAGATTCCCCAAAATTTGATAAAACTATCAAATTTGACCACAAGGTGGTGAATACCTCAAAAATAATAGGGACGTGACTGGCAACGTCCCTAAAGAATTAGGATAACCTTAACTGAACAGGTAAGCTAGTCTTAGAACTTAAAGGTTGTCCGTAGGGCACCAACCCAGATGCTATTGTTGTCGTTGTTGCCATCAGGTTGCAGGATGACATAGAAACCAGGTGTCAGCAAAATATTGTCATTGAGAGGATACTGATACTGAGCTTCAACGATATAGGGAGTATCTTGGTCAGGAACGGCTAAATCACCCGTCAGAGCATCGATCCGACGAGCATTGGTGATAGAACCACCACCGACAGAAAAGACAGCCCCCTCTTTGAAAACATCGACTACATTAAGGGCGGCCATCCATGACCAAATATCAGCCCCAAAACCGCGACGACTTTGACCGTTACGATCCAAACCTTGGGCCCGGGCTAAAGAATAACCCGCCCAACCAGTGAGGTTAAAGGTTTCATTAATGCGCCAGTTTCCGTTCACACCGTAACTATCACGGATTGTAGGCGCACCCAAGAAGGGGTCACGAGCGATCCCAGTTCCTGTTTGACGGGTACGAAACGCTGGTTCAACATAACTCCCTGTACTGGCAGTTATGTTCACATCATTGGCCGTGTAGTATGAGTGCAAGTATTGGATGTTAAAGCGGAGACTATCCGTAGGATAGAAACCAATTTGACCCCCAGCACTAAAGTTACCATTAAACAAACCTTCGCCCAGATCAGGGCTGTTACCATTTTCTGAGAGGTAAAGCCCACGAACGGTGAACATATCGCTGAATTTGTAGGCAAAACCAACACCCCGACCTTCTGGCCCCCTCATGGTTAGGGGATCATAACGCATGAACCGGGATAAAGCACCTGTACCTGATTCATTTAAGAAGGGGTTGCCCACATCAAAGATGTTATCAATATCTAAAGCACTGGCACCGACATAACCCGTAAAGTTGCCAATGGGGAAACGATAGTAAAGGTCATCGATAACCGCATTCGCGTTGTTGAAATTGTCGTGGGACAAACGGGCCATATTAGTACCCGTGAAGTTGGAATAATCCACGATAGAACCCGCTTGAATACGGGTTCTCAGTCTGTCTTTTCCGGTAAAACTGGTATCTAAATTGAGACGAGTCCGGAAACCAAAGGTCGCATTATCATCAATCCGTCGGCGTTTCCCAGGAAGCTTTCCTTGATTAAACAAATCTTGTTCACGGAAGTCTAAGGCCCGTTCCCCTGCTGTTGAGGAAAGGGTAAAGAGAACTTCCCCTCTTAACTTGGTTGTCGTCGAAAATTGATGATCTTCGAGGAAGGAAACCCGTTCTTCAAGATTACTCACTCTGGCACCCAAAGCCGCTAATTCGGCTTC
The DNA here is from genome assembly GCF_034932065.1 of Crocosphaera sp. UHCC 0190. NCBI lineage: Bacteria > Bacillati > Cyanobacteriota > Cyanophyceae > Chroococcales > Aphanothecaceae > Crocosphaera > Crocosphaera sp. UHCC 0190. The sequence continues at coordinate 33,267 of NZ_JAYGHP010000023.1, read as the reverse complement.
AAATTCTTGGGCCAGTCGCTTCAGCTTTTCAAGATCTTCCCGTAAAACGGCCACATTTTCTTGTAATAACCGTTCAATGGTGTTTAAACAGGCATTTAACCCCGCCGCAAATTCCCAACGAGAGGTGGCCCGGTTGCCACGGAAGGTGCGATCAGGATAACCGACAATACAGCCATACCGTTCTACTAAACTCCGCAAAGCTTCATAGGCCCAGTCCGTGGGAGAAACATCCTGTAACTCAGAAATACTGGTTACTTGGGACATGGAAGGAGTAGAAGTCCCATCGGTAAATTGTTTGCTAGTATCGCGGTTTAAGGGGGTTTTCAGTTGCGGGCGATTTTGTAGAACCCCTAAAGCTTCTTCGGGAGAAATCACATCAGCAGTGGGGGTTGATTCCCTAGACCCCTCAATTGTAGGGTTGGGGCCTGCCATGACCCCTTGGGCTACTAGGAAGGAAAATCCTAGGGCGACTGGCATTGACTTTAGCATTCGCGCTAATAACGTTGACATAAATACAATCCTCACACCTTAAATTAGACCAGCTTAATTATAGAATCTGGACAGACTAATAAATCCTATCCTAAATAACTATTTTTAATAAAAGGTTAAAAAATGGCAAGTTTTTTTTTCTTAATGATAATTTTCCCCGTTCCCCGGAATCATTATGTATTCCCAATAATATCCATAAGAAAAATCTTAACATTGAATATTTTTTGTTTTAACCCATCCTTAATCTTCAGGTTCAACTCTTGTATTAAAACGTAAAGGTAGTCCGAATCGCACCCACCCAGATACTATTGTTTAATTCATTGCCATCAGGGCGCAAAACCACATAGAAACCAGGGGTTAACAAGATATTATCGTTTAAGGGATACTTGTACTGAGTTTCGATGATGTAGGGCGTATCCTTATCAGGCACGGCTAAATCTCCCGGAATGGCATCAATGCGACGGGCCGTAACATATTGACCCCCGGCCACAGATAAAACAGCCCCTTCTTTGCCAAAATCTACCACAGACAGGGCGGCACTCCATGTCCACAAATCCGCACCAAACCCACGACGATTTTCACCGTTGAGATCTTCGCCTTGGGCCCGGGCCAACGCATAACCGCCCCAAGCAGTCAGGTGAAACATCTCATTAATGCGCCAGTCCCCTTGAATGCCATAGCTATCCCGCAGCGTTGCCGCACCTAAGAAGGGATCTCTCGAAACCCCTCGGCCGGTTTGACTGGTACGGAAGTTACTTTCTACGGAACTCCCATTACTAGAGGCGGCATTAACATCATCTTCCGTAAAATAGGAAAGCAGATAAGTAAAGGTGAAATCTAGATTATCTGCGGGATAAATTCCTAGCTGACCCCCCGCGCTATAGTTGCCATTAAACATCCCTTCTCCTAAATCTGGACTATTCCCGTTTTCTGTCAGGTAAAGTCCTCGAATTACCACTAGATTATCAAAGAGTTGATAGGCAAAACCGCCTCCTATGCCTTCAGGGCCACGAAAAACCAGAGGATTATAACGAATAAACCGAGATAAGCCTCCTGTTCCCGAACTAGCTAAGAAAGGGTTTCCTACATCAAAAATGTCATCAATATCAAGGGAGTTAGCTCCTACCCAAGTGGTTAAGTTACCTACAGAGAAACGATAGTAGAGATCCCCAATGCGAGCATTGGCATCATTAAAGATATCGTGTCCCAAGCGGGCCATATCGGTTCCGGTAAAGTTGGCATAGTTAACGATATTTCCCGCTTCTATCCTTGTTCTCAGGCGATCTTTTCCGGTAAAACTGGTATCTAAATTTAGCCGAGTCCGAAAGCCGAGAGTCGCATTATCATCAATCCGACGGCGTTCACCACGAAGCCTTCCTTGATTAAACAAATCTTGTTCCCGTGCGTCTAAGGCCCGTTCTCCTGCGGCTGAGGAGAGGGTAAATAGCACTTCTCCCTTTAACTGGGTAGTGGTGGAAAATTGATGATCTTCGAGAAAAGAAACCCGTTCTTCAAGATTACCAACTCTGGCACCAAGGGCCGCCAATTCTTGCTCAAATTCTTGGGCCAACCGTTTCAGCTTTTCGAGATCTTCCCGTAAAACGGCTACATTTTCCTGTAATAACCTTTCAATGGTATTTAAACAGGCGTTTAACCCCGCCGCAAATTCCCAACGAGAGGTGGCCCGGTTGCCGCGAAAGGTACGGTCAGGATAACCGACAATACAGCCATAACGCTCGACTAAACTGCGTAATGCTTCATAGGCCCAATCTGTGGGGGAAACATCCTGTAACTCAGAAATACTGGTTACTTGAGACATGGGATGATTAGAAGTCCCATCCCTAAATTGTTTACTTTTATCTTGGTTTAAAGGGGTTTTTAGTTCAGGACGATTTTGCAGAATTCCTAAGGCTTCTTGAGGAGAAATTACCTCAGACTCAGAAGATGGCAAACTTTCGGCCAGGGTACTTTGGGCAACAAACAAAAATAATCCCGTTGCCAACGGGGTTATTTTAATCAATTGGGAAACTAATTTCCACATAAATACAATCCTCACACCTATATCAATTAGATTTTAATTGTGATTAACCCCGATGACCAGTAACAATATAAGAAACACGCTGAGCAATATTAGTAGAATGATCGGCCATTCTTTCTAAATGACGAATCACTAAGGCTAGTAATAAGAAAGGTTCAATTACCCCTTTAATGTCTCGCTGATAAGCTAAATGTTGATAGAGTTGTTCATAGGCATCATCTACAGTGTCATCTAATCGCTTAACTCTTGGCCCGGCACCTGCGTCTAAATCGGCTAAGGCCACTAAGCTTGTTGCTAACATCATTTGAGCATGGGCTGACATTGCCGCGATCTCTGACATACAAGCATGAGGTTCATAGGTAAACAATTTTACCGCAATTTCTCCCAAATCCTTCGCATAGTCTCCAATTCGCTCTAAATCTCTTACCAACTGCATAAAGGCACTCAATAAACGCAAATCTTGAGCAACGGGAGATTGCAGGGTCATCAATGTTGCACAATCGAGTTCAATTTTGCGATAGTAACGGTCAATTTGTTTGTCAAGAGCAGAAATTTTCTCGGCTGCCTCAATTTCCCTTTCAAATAAGGACTTATGACTGAGACGAAAAGATTCCTCTACCAAGGTTCCCATTCGCAAAACTTCCTGTTCGAGTCGTTTAAGACATCGTTCAAAGTAGGTACGTTCGGGATAATTATTCTGAGTAGATAAGTTCACTATATTTATCCTTAACCTATCCCTAACATAACAGCCTAAGCTGAGATTTAATATCTACTTTCATTGTACCTTGTCTTAAATTTTCTCTGGTAAAATTATTTGTATCCAAGCTCCCCCTGTATCTGGATGATTTTGAGCCATAATTGTTCCTCCATGAGCGTGAATAATTTCTTGAACTATGGCTAGTCCTAACCCACTCCCCTGATGTAATAATTGGTCTTGAGAACCTTGACGAGTACGGGATGAATCTCCCCGATATAATCGCTCAAAAATATGGGGTAAATCTTTTTCTAAAAATCCTGAGCCTTCATCTAAAATATTAATTTCTATCTGGTTATTTTCACAATCTTTCAAACCATTGATCGTAATTTCTACCCCTGGGGGACTATGTTTAATACTATTATCTAAAAGATTAAGAAAAACCTGCATTAAACGAGAGCGATCTCCTGAAAATTCAAGTTGATCGAGTCCTTGATAGTTTAAATTTACCTCTTTTTGTTGTGCTAAAGGCTCTAAATTTTGCCAGGTATCTAAAATAACTTCCCGTAATTGTAAAGGTTGACGAGACAGCGTTTGATAGGGGTTTTCTTGTAGTTGACTTAAATCTAACCAATGTTCGACTAAACTAATAAGACGACGGGTTTCTTTTAACATTTGCTCAACCCAACGACGCTCTGGCTCTTGTAAACGATTTTGTAACCGTTCAGAAACTAAAGAAATAGAGGTTAGAGGGGTGCGTAACTCATGGGTAAGATCGGAAAAAGCGCGATCGCGGGAACGGGATAATTCAATCAAAGGTTGTTGATTTTCAATAAATACCTCAATTTGTCTTTGGGAGAGGGGATAACTAAAGCCTTTGATGGCGATAGAGGCAGCGATAGGGCGTAATTTAGTTGTGGTGTTTTGAGGGGCATAAGTGATAGGATAAAAAACCCATTCACTAATTTGAGGGGTTTGGGTTTGACGGGTTTGTTCAATCAGTTGATCGAGTTCATAGGAACGGACTAATTCCAAAAGAAGGCGAATTTGCCCAGGTTTCCAGCGATCAATTTGTAACAATTCTTGAGCTTTTTGGTTACACCAAAGCAGTTGATTTTCTTCGTCAACCCGTAAATAGGCGATCGGTGCATGATCTAAAGATTGTTGTCTTAATTGTAGTTCTTGTTGTTGGCGATCGCATTCTTGTTTGAGATAAAGAACTTCTCGCTTAATCAAAGAAATGGTCGGTAATGATCCTAACAAATCTTCTGTATCTGGCGATGCGGTTAAAACGTTTTTTAGTTGGGATTTTAGGGCATAACGGTTCCACAAAAGGATACCAAGGCCTACCAATAAACCTAGAAGGAAGAAAAACAAGGTTATATCAGAGATTTTATAGACATTGCCATTATTGTACGTTCGTTTTCAAATGAATCCTAAAACGGGTTGAAAATTTTTTAATGGTGGGTTAGGGTAGAACCAAAATTAACCTACCTCATCCACCCTAAACAGAGATTTACTGTTTTTCCTTATTATGAATATTATGAATCAGCAGCACTCTCGCGCGATTGTCAGTGTTTTGGTTGGTTTGTGTAGCCTCTTACCCACAACGAAAATACTAGCTCAAGATGTTACAGACCAACTCAATGAGATTACGACACAATTTAATCTACTATTAGAGCAGGAAATCTCCGACCTCAACTCAGAATTAGCTGGTGTCAATATTGCCCTATTTGATGTCAACACACTTTATAGGGATGTGTTTCCCAACGAGTTTACTAATTTTAGTTCCGGTTGTATTCAAGGGCCTCCTCTCTCTCCTTTCATTGCACCAACCAGTATTTGTGACAATCCTGATGAATTTGTGTATATTGATAACACTCACCCAACTTCAGCGGCCGCGGGACGCATTGCAGATGTTGCTCTAGAAGCTCTTGATATGGGCGTAGTTGATTCGGTGAATGAAATTTTTATCTTTGGTGACAGTCTCAGCGATCGCAACAATTTATTTAGTTTTTCCGGTGGCATGATCCCGCCAACTATCGCTCCTTTTGGCCCCCTGGTAGGAAGTCCCCTTTATAGTTCTGGGGCCTTTACTAATAATCTGTTATGGTGGGAAGACCTCATCAACGATCTAGGGGTGTCAAATCCGGTAGCTTACTACCAAAACTTACCCACAGATCCCAATGGTGGCATTAATTTTGCTCTTTCCGGTTCGACGACAGGACAAGATAATGCGGGCAATACGATGAATCCTCCCTTTCCGGTGGATTTACCAGGGGTTACAGACCAAATTAATACCTTTGCGGGTTTATTTGGCCCAGGGGAGCAGGCCAACCCTGACGCACTCTATGTTATCTGGGCAGGAGCTAACAACTTTTTAGGGGCGTTTGCACCCATGACTCCTGATAATCCTTTCGCACCGTTTAATGATTTCACCACCAATGCTCAACAACCTGTAGACGATATTGCCGCAGCGATCGCAATTTTGCATGGGTTAGGGGCAAGAAATTTCTTGATAGGTAATCTATTTGATATAGGAGATATCCCCTTAGCACAGGAGTTTGAGGCCATAAGTGCAGCTTCTACCCCTGAACCCTCGACTGCGACACCTTTAGCCGTTTTGTTGGGTTTAGGATTGTTTGCAAGAACCCAACGGCGACAGCATTCAAGAAGTCACAAGTAAAACTTCTCTCTACTTAGTTACTATTTACTTATAGCTTATTAAACACCAAAAAACTAAAACTGTTAATAAGATGCTTACTTCCCCTTAACTCATAGTTAAAATCTTGTCTATACAATCATCATGTTAATGAAAAATTGTGAGGAGACATGATGTTTCGTTTGGTTAAACTGCTATTATTAGTTACGGCCACATTTTCCCTCATGCCCACTGTTAAAGTTATGGCAAATACCCTAGTTATTGGTCATCGTGGTGCTAGTGCATTTCGTCCTGAACACACTTTAGCTGCTTACGAATTAGCCATTGATTTAGGAGCAGATTTTGTTGAACCTGACTTAGTTTCCACTAGAGATGGTGTCCTAGTCGCACGTCATGAAAACCAATTATCAGGAACAACAGATGTAGCAGATAGACCAGAATTTGCTGATCGTTTTACCACTAAAATAATTGATGGAGACTCTGTTAGTGGGTGGTTTAGTGAAGACTTTACCCTAGCAGAATTAAAAACATTACGAGCAGTAGAAAGAATTCCTGGGACTCGTCCAGACAACACTGATTTTGATGGTTTATTTGAAATTCCTACCCTCGAAGAAATCATTGCTTTAGTTAATCAAAAAAGCGCAGAAGTAGGGCGAGATATTGGTATTTATCCCGAAACGAAGCATCCTACTTTCTTTGCAGAAGAAGGAACATTTTTCGGGGGTGCAGAAGATGGAGAAACCATTAATATTTCTTTAGGACAACTATTAATTGATACTTTAGTTGCTGAAAACTTTACTAATCCTAATCGGGTATTTATTCAGTCTTTTGAGTTTGCGAACTTGATTGAACTGCAAACAGTAATTATGCCTAATGCGGGGGTTGATATTCCTTTAGTGCAGCTTTATGGTTCGACGATTTTACCTACTGCTAGCAGTTTTGATCGTCCCTATGATATCTTTTTTAATGCTCAAAATGGGGCGGATCTGGCCGCAATTTATGGCTGTGTTTTCACCACTGCTGAAGGGGGTGGACTTGATGTTAATACGGGTTATGGCAACTTAGATAATGCTGCGACTTTGCAGTGTATGGGTGATACTTATGCGGAAGGAGTTGGCCCTTGGAAAAACAGTCTTTTACCTCGTATTTCTATTCCTCCTGTCGATGGAAATGGGGACGGAAATGCCCAAATTACCAGCCAATTAACGGGAGAAGTCACAAGCTTTGTCAATGATGCTCATGCTGCTGGTTTAGTGGTGCATCCTTATACTTTACGACCTGAAGAAGCCTTTTTGACCTTAAATGCTGACGGAACTCCTCAAACCTTAACTGATGAGGTAGAACAGTTAGTAGGTATTGGAGTTGATGGGTTATTCTGTGATGACCCTGGAACTTGTCGTCAAGCTGTTGATGCTATTGAGTCTGCATCGGTTCCCGAACCAAGTATGACCTTTGGTTTAGGCGTTTTACCCTTATTAGGTTGGTTGCGTCGTCGTCGTAACAAATAAAGTCTAAAACATTATTAACATTTGTAGAGATGTTGGATGTAATGTCTCTACAAATCTTTTTTTATGGGTGAATAAACTTTTGTTGACGTTCGCCCCTGCTATCACGGCGAGGGGATTCTTCATTCAACGAGTCTCCGTTAGCCAGCAGGATTTCTCCAACCAACCAAGAGGGAATCTCTCCTGAAGCGTTTAAAGTTTGGCTGCGCCCCAACCTACTTAATCCCTTCTGCAAGATGTTTAAAGCGGCATTCCTATCCCTACAATCCGTATATCCACAATGGGGACAAATATGAGTTCGAGTTGATAGAGACTTCTGCACTTTGTTACCACAATTAGAACAATTTTGACTGGTATTATGAGGAGATACAGAAATCGTTATTTTGCTATATTTATCCCCAAAATACTCTAACCATTGCCTAAAAGTAGACCATCCTGCATCAGTTATCGATTTAGCTAAACGACGATAATGGCTTGTATTTGACCTGGTTTGGGTTTAACTTTGTATTCGATTACGAACATTTTGACACCGCTTTACCTTGTATCAAAATCATAGCACAGGATTGATCGAATGGCAACATTTCTCAAATTTCCCATAACGAGACTGTGCGCCGTAAACGGCGGGGCTTGAACCCCCACTTTTTTGGTCAGAAATACAGATTATCTGATAAAATCCTAAAGTGAAACAAAATCACGGGAAAATTCATGAAAAAACGACTGTATTATCTGCTTTGTGGATTTCTGGGAGTAATGGCAATGCTCCTTATTTTCATCCCTTCTCATACCGTAGCACAAACACCGCCTTTAGAAATTAATATTGTCACAGGAAATGAGGCAGGAGAATATTATTCTGTGGCAAAAGATATCGAGAAATTGGCTCTAACCAAGAACCTAGATATTGATATTATTCCCACAAAAGGAGCCTTACAAAACATTGATAATGTCTTCTATTACCAAAGTATTCCATTAGGAATTACTCAAGGTGATATCTTGGCATTTCTTAATACCTTTGCCAATAAAGATGAAGAAGCGCGCCGTCAAGCAGAATCCATTCGAGTGGTTATGCCCCTTTATCAAGAACAAGTACATATCATTACCAGACAAGACATTAAATCTGTCAAAGAATTGACAGGAAAACGGGTTTCTATTGGAGAGTCAGGAAGTGGTACCAGTACAACAGCCGCAACTTTATTACATCAGCTAAATATCAACCCTAAAAAGTTGGAAACCTTTGATATTAAAAGAGGGATTGATGCCCTACGGGAAAAAGAAATTGATGCCCTATTTTATGTTGTTGGAATGCCCGCAAAAGTATTACAAGAACAAATTTTTACCGACGATAACTTCCACATTTTACCCCTAACTTTGCCCCCACAACCCAATGATGATTTTTTGTCAAAAATATACTCAAAAGCAGTGGTTCCAGGGAATACTTACCCTTGGCAAAAAGAAGCGGTGGAAACCTTAAGTGTTCAATCTTTTCTCTTTAGCGTTGCTGAAGAAAACTGTGATCATGTAACCCCTGTCGCCAAATTAATCATAGAAAATTTATCTTGGTTGCAAGAAAATGGCGACCCCATTTGGAAACAGATTAACCCAAAAGACTTATCTAAACTAGACTCTAAACGAGTTTCTAAATGCGCTGTTTTATAATAAATTTAAACAATTTCGGAGTACACTCAAATGATGATCGCTCACATTAACCAACTAACATTAATTGCGGGCATTAGTCTGGGATTAATTTTAAGAACAATTCCCGTTTCTGCTCAACAAACAGTGACTTGTGAGTCTTACAAATATCGCTATCAATTCTGTCGAGTTAATACTCGCGGTGGGGTAAGATTAGTCAGACAACTTAGTAATACCCGTTGTGTTCAAGGAGAGACTTGGGACTATGATCGAGATGGCATTTGGGTTGATAAAGGTTGCAATGCTGAGTTTTCAGTTCGGGGCAGAGATAGCGGCTACAACAACAATAATAGTTACAATAACAATAATAATAGTAGTAGTGGGGATGGCACAGCAGCGGCTGTTGTTGGGGGTGCATTAGTCATTGGTGCTATTGCTGCTGCGATCGCAGGAGGTTCTGATGACAATAGTAGCAACAATAATTCATCGAGTGACTACCCTACCATTACTTGTAATTCAAAGGATAACAGTTATACTCTTTGTCCGGTTGATCTTCGTGGCAGACGGGCTTATCTGGAACGTCAACTGAGTCAAGCAGGTTGTTGGGAAGGGGATACCTGGGGATACGATAGGGAAGGTGTTTGGGTAGATGGTGGCTGTCGAGGTATCTTTGAGATTAGAGGTTGATGTATTTGTTAGGAGCAATTGATGAATTGCTCTTACATTAGTTAATCTGATATCTTTTTCCGATTTCAGAAGCATCAAGGATTTGTGCTACCGTTAATGTTAACTCTGGAAAGATAGCAGAAATAATAGTATCTTTGAATCATTTATTCACCCCCATCGGCAAAGATAATAAAGTCACTACGAATCCAACCGATTGCTTTAGACTTGACAAATTGTACCTTACACCAATTGAGGTCACTACCCCTGGTATCTTTGTCTTGAACACACTCAATCACCTGCACCTTGTCTCCAGGTAGTCCGTATTGGGGCGCACTGGAGTTAATTGTCGGTTGCGATCGCACATTAATGCGTGTATTAGGATTAGTAGCTCTTAAAGTAGAAATACCACGAGCTAAAACAGATGATACTGGTAGTAAAAGGGCGATTGTCGTGAGTAATAAAGATAAACTTTGCTTCAATAACATGATGATTCTTGATTAGTTTTCTATGATAATGACGACGATGTCTCAATTAATGCAAAAAAGGCTGATAAGGCAGCCTTGATTTATGTAGTCTCAAATTTTAATCTGTTGATAGTTGATTAATCAATTTCAGGGGCAATAAATACCGTTGAGGCTAATTCTTCCTGAATTTGACTAGGTTGAGAAATGTTTTGCTTTTGGGCAAAAGTTGGTAAAGCAGAACGAACTTTAGAAGCTACTTCTACGGTTTTTACATCATAGGTAGTCGTCGCTAATTTAGGATATAACCCGATACCAATGATAGGCAGTAATAAGCAAGCGGTAATGAAAACTTCACGGGGTTTGGCATCTAAGTTAAATTTCGGCAATGTTAACGCTTCATTCTTCTCACCATAAAAGACAACGCGCAACATGGAAAGGAGATAAATGGGGGTTAAAATTAAACCCACTGCCGTTAAAAAGATAACCACTGTCTTAAATGTCGCACTGTAAGCATCACTATTCGCAACGCCTAAGAATACGGTTAATTCTGCGACAAACCCACTCATTCCAGGCAAGGCTAAAGATGCCATAGAAGCTGCTGTAAATAAAGCAAAGGTTTTGGGCATTTTCTGCGCTAAACCGCCCATTTCATCCATCATTAGGGTATGGGTACGCTCATAGGTGCTGCCACAGAGGAAGAATAAGGCCGCAGCAATTAACCCGTGAGATACCATTTGTAATACTGCCCCATTCATCCCTAATTCGGTGAAAGAAGCAATACCGATGAGGACAAAACCCATGTGAGAGATAGAAGAAGAAGCGAGACGGCGTTTGAGGTTAGTTTGACCAAAAGCGGTAAATGCGCCGTAAACGATGTTAATTACACCCAAAATGACCAGTAAGGGGGCAAATTTAATGTGAGCATGGGGTAACATTTCAATGTTGAAGCGAATTAACCCATAACCACCCATTTTGAGCAATACACCCGCTAAAATCATGGAAACAGGGGCAGAAGCTTCACTGTGAGCATCGGGTAGCCAAGTATGTAGGGGGAAGATGGGCAATTTCACCCCAAAAGCAACGAGGAAACCTGCATAAGCTAAGACTTCTAAAGCTAAGGGAAAATCTTTCATCCCTAGTTGAGCCATGTCAAAAGTCACGGTATCACCATAAAAGGCCATAGCGAGGGCCGCAACCAAGATAAAAATAGAAGCGAGGGCAGTGTATAAAATAAATTTGGTGGCTGCGTAGAGACGCTTTTTGCCACCCCAAATAGAAATTAATATATAGACAGGTACTAACTCTAGTTCCCACATAAAGAAGAATAAGAGTAAGTCTTTGGCAGCAAATACGCCCATTTGTGCGCTGTATAGCACCAACATGAGAAAGTAGAACAAACGAGGCTTTTTATCAACTTTCCAAGATGCTAATAGGGCTAAAGTCGTAATTAACCCCGATAAAACCATTAAAGGCATCGATAAACCATCGATGCCTACTGACCAGTTTAATCCGATTTGGGGAACCCAGGAATAGGTTTCTTCTAATTGAAAATTGCTGTTATTGAAGTTGTATTGACTAGAAACGGCGAATATAGTTAAGGCAAAGTTGAGTAAACCCACGCCTAAAGCGTACCAACGGACGGTTTTGCCTTCTTTATCGGGAATTAGAGGAATGGCCAAGGCAGCCATCAGGGGAAAAAGGATAATTGCTGTAATCCAGGGAATTTGTGTGATCACCATAAGTCCTAGTAATAAATACTCAGGTTTGCTTCTGCTATTATATTAAGTTTTGTTGCAATTTGAAAAGAGGTGTAACAAAAAAAGTTTTGTATTTTTTAGATAGATAAAAGTCTATAATTTCTTTTTAAGAAATTGTCATAAATCTATGGATAACCGATTTCATCAATAAACCAGTAAAATATGAAAGCTTTTTGAAACATCTTTCCTTAATTGTTGCCCCATGACTCCCCTACCCTCTTTTGGTTGGTTTCGCCCCTTAAAATCGGGAATATTTGGCCTTATCGCTTCATTAACCTTGGCCTTGCCGAGTTACGCTGCTGAAAAAATCTCCTTTGTTTTTGACTCCCTTATTCTTTCTATTCCCGTCAGTGACTTAGAAACCTATGCTAAAGATGGGGAGTTAAGTCAACAGTTAACCCGATATTTCAGCTTAGCGGGAGCAACGGAAGAAGATAAAGCAGCTTTTCGACAAGCATTGTTAACTCCTGCCCCCGTTAAACCTTTGCGGTTTTCTCGTATCCTTAATACTGAAGAAGGGGAACGTCTTTTAAAATATTTTGGTAAGGTTATTAATGTTCAAGGGGGGAGCAATGGTAAATTCCTGATTCGGGGTGCTTTGGTAGAAGCGGCCCTTGATAAAGAAGGGTTAACCTTGATTAATTTTCTGAAAAAGCTTTCTACAAATGTACAGATTGATCTTAAACAAGCTCTTAATTTAGGGCAACAGGTAGAGATTGTTGTTAATGCAACCTATCTGTTTACGGAAGAAGTGGATAGATTAGCTCAAATAGAAGCAGAAAAAACAGAAAAAGTCAATTTTTCTCAATTAAGTGATCCCCGTCAACCAGGGCCTTTTGAGGTTAAAAAACAAACTTGGAATTTAACCGATGAAAAACGCAATCGCCAATTTTATGTTGATGTTTATCAACCCCAAATATTGCAGTCTGAAAAAGTTCCAGTAGTCGTTATTTCTCATGGGTTAAGTTCTCGTCCTGAAGATTTTAGTAAATGGGGCCAACATTTAGCTTCCTATGGTTATGTCGTGGCACTTCCTCAACATCCAGGCAGTGATATTAAACAAACAGAAGACTTTTTAGAAGGGTTTTCTCGACAGATTTTTTTACGCAATGAATTTATAGATCGTCCTCTTGATCTTAGCTATACTATTGATGAGTTAGAAAGACGCAATCAAAGTTCTTTTGCAGGACGATTAAATTTAAAAGAAGTTGGGGTTTTAGGTCATTCTTTTGGCGGTTATACTGTCTTATCTGTGGCCGGTGCAACCATAGACTTTGACCGACTTGAAGAAGTTTGTAACTTAGAAATAGGGGATTTGAATACGGCCTTATTATTACAATGTCGCGCTTTAAAATTAGAGCGAAAAGACTATAATTTTAAAGATCCCAGAGTTAAGGCAGTGTTTGTCGTTAATCCAGTTAATTCTGGTCTTTTTGGTAGTAAATCTCTCAGAAAAATTGATATTCCTGTGTTTATTAGTGCCGGAAGTTATGATCCAGCAACACCTTTTATTTTTGAACAAGTTGTATCCTATCCTCGCTTAAAAGTAACGGATAAATATCTTCAATTGCAAGAAGGACAAGCTCATGTTGATTTTTCTCAATTAGATGCAGGCCTTACTGATATGTTAGAAACTACTACAGATTTAACGCTTCCTAGTCCTCAATTATTAGACAGTTATACAAATTCAATGATCCTATCTTTCTTTGAGGTTTATATTAACAATAATCCTGAATATACTCCTTATTTATCCTCTGCTTATGCCAACTATTTGAGTGAAGGACAAGAGTTTAAGACTTATTTGATTACCGAAAAATCTTCCGAGAGTTTAACGACATCCATTGAAAAATTTATCCGAGAAAATAGCATTAAAGTTCCTCAAAATCGTTAATTTTACCTTTTGGGAGAAATTGATCAAAATTTGTGTCTTGAGTTTGATCAATTTGATTATAAATTGTAATATGCTTGTGTTTTTTGTAAGGATAATTGTAGTATAGATACTCTATTGAACCTTTAACGAGAGCTAATTAATCTACACTTGGTGATATGGCAAAAGCCTGTTTAACTTTAGGTTGATAGAGATAGTATAAGATGAAACCTGCGATCGCTAGACTTATAATTGATCCTACTATATTTCTACCATTGAGAATACTGGTAATATAAGTCAGTATGTAGACAAATTGAATAATGATCGCCATTGCCCAAGCCCAAGTTTTCATCATAAATAGACCATAACTAACCCCTAAAGAGAGAAAACTATTAATCACACCAATTATAGCTGTTATTACCATAAAAAAGCTTGTTCCGGCAAAGTCTGCTTGTCCAGAAACAAAACCCCCTAATGTTCCCACGCTACCTAACAAGAAAAAGATAAAACCAAAGACAATACCGAGTATTCCTCCAAGTAAGTTCAGTATTGCTAAAATTATCACACCTTTAGGACGTTCCATCTTTAATTACTCCTCTGAATGAATAGTTTTAGGGTTGTAATGGCTAGTTTATTCTTAGTTTAGCATAATTTCCATCCTTCAATTAAATGGAATCAATTCCCGTTACTTCTCTAGCATAAAACCTATCTTATTTTAATTTACCCCCATACCGTTCTTGTTGCCAAGGATCACCCCGTCTATGATAACCATTTTTTTCCCAAAAACCTAACTCATCTTGGGGCAAAAATTCTAACCCATTGATCCATTTTGCACTCTTCCAAGCATATAAATGAGGAATCACAGAACGCATGGGGCCACCATGATCTGCTGGTAAAGGATCTCCTAATAATTTAAAGGCAAAAAAATTGTCTTCCAAAACAAAATCTTTTAAAGGAAGATTCGTGGTATATTCTCCATAACAATGTTGCATCACATGAGTCGCTTTCGGATCAACATCTAATAAGGCCATAAAATCAGTAATTTTGATTCCTGTCCACTTCACATCTAACTTAGTCCAACGAGTAACACAGTGAAAATCTTTGGTAAACTCATGATGAGGTAAACTCATAAAATCTGACCAAGAAAATGTCTGAGGAGTCACTAAACCCCAAACCCGAAATTGCCAAGTATCTGTACTAACTTCGGGGGTTTTTCCATAGGTTAATACGGGAAAACCTTTGGCTAAATATTGTCCAGGGGGAACCCGATCATTTGTTTCAGAATCTGGTTTTTGAAAAAATTTGCGAAACATTTGTTTTAAGAGAAAATTGGCTAAAATTCTGACTAATTTACTGTAACACAAGAGTCTTGCTTGTGACAGCCTAGAAGGTTGTGTTACTGTTGATATCTTAAGGGAAAATAGACACTTTTATGAGAGTGATTAACATACTTAAAACGAGAGAACCTAAGAGAATTCCAGCACACCAATAAGCTAAAATTTTACCTCCAATTATAGCAGTCATTCCCACTTTAACCATAGTGTTCATGGCGACAGCTAATAAAGTGCCAATCATTCCTACTTTTATCGACATATTATCATTAACGGCCTGGGCCAAAGAAATACCTACCGCGTCCACATCGGCCAGTCCAGAAATAGCAGATAAGACATAAACTCCTCCCTCTCCAAACCAAGCTTGCGCCCCATGAACTAAGACTGATAAAATAGCTAATAAAGCTGCATATTGTAGGGCTGCTCCTAATTCTACCGGATTTGATAACTTAAGAGGAGTCATAGACTTGGAGGGAGATAACCGCCAAACCAGAACTGCAGCACAAATTAAGGGGTTAATTCCTAATACAATTAAAGGTAACATCAATTGTTGAGCTAAAGCGGGATTAATGACGGCAATTTCTATCAGTAAACGGGGAGCCATCATGCCATTAGCAAGAGCAATTCCTGCGGCCAACAAAATTGTTATATCCTCTCGTTGTTTAGCCAGACGAGAAAAGGCCAAGGTTAAGGCAGTAGAAGAAGCAATGCCACCAAATAATCCCGTTAATAAGAGTCCAACATGATTCCCTAAAATCCGAATAGAAAAATAACCAATATAAGAAATTGCCGCAATTAATAACACTAATAACCCAATCGAACGGGGATTAATAGCCTGCCAAGGCCCCATCGACTGATTGGGTAATAAAGGCAGAAAAACGACGGCAATTAATAATAATTGTAGGGTAGCAATTAATTCTTGACGTTGGAGTAAAATGAGATAGCGATGTAATTCTTCTTTGAGTCCCAATAACCAAGAGATGATCACGGCGATCGCCACGGCTTCCAGCATCCAACCACTAACCACCATGGCTCCTAAGGCAAAGGTGATTAATAAAGCGATTTCTGTGGTTGTTCCATAATCTTGAGATTTTTGGGCAGTTAAGACATAGGAAATAGACACTAAGGCAGATAATCCCAAAAAGATCACCCCTAGGATCATAATTCCCCATTTCGCAGCTAATAAGGCAGCAATACCACCAAATAATCCACTTAATCCAAAATTCCGAAGTCCCCCATCACCATGTCCTGTGGGGTTTTTACGGGTTTTCCAACCCCGTTCAAGGCCAATAATTAACCCGATGATTAAGGCGATCGCTAATTGAGTCGCAATGGTTAAGTCCATTCTTTAGGATAGCTCACCAAAGGCACGATTTAATTTAATCGTGCCTTTAAGGGCAATTTATGACATGACCTGAATCATGTAATCAAAGTAAGGAGCAGTTTCGGCTGCATCTTCGTTATTGAGCAGGCCCAAAGCCGCTTCTTTGAGACAGCGAATGGCTTCTACCATACCAGGAACAGGCACATTAAGGGAGTTATACATTTCCTTAACGCCAATTAACCCGATTTTTTCAATGGGTTCTTTGTCGCCCGCTAAAACCCCATAACTGACTAAACGAAGATACCAGCCATAATCCCGTAAACATTGATTATACTGGCGTTGACCATAGGCATTGCCACCAGGGGCCCGGAAATCAGGACGTTTTTGAAACAACCGTTTCTGAGCTTGATCAACAATTTTCTTTTCGTTTTCTGCGAGAGTCTCAGCGATACGGACACGCTGTTCTCCGGTACGCAAAAAACTTTGGATACCCTTGAGTTCACCACTGCTAGGATATCGGAGTTCATCGTCTGCTTTGAGGATAACTTGGCTAACTACACTCATGATGGTATTAACAAAAATCTTATATCATACTGTAGTTTATCTTGAAAGGGGGGATAAACATAGAGGATATAAGGTTTACACTCTGGCTTGTCATTCCCAATTAAGTCGTTGACTTTATGGTTGACTGGGTTACTTGGTTTTAATGTCTCTAGTGAGTACATTTAACCTAATTCATAACTGGAGATCGGCTAACTTAACCAAAACTCATTTTACTTGTCCCTGTGCCAGCTTTAGATGAAGATTGATTTACTTTTCCATCCATATCCCAAACTGATAACTTATAACTGGGGTAATTCACGCTTCTGGTTCTATTCCCAATGCTCTTAACTGAGCCGCTAACTGTTCAGCCCTTTGCTGTTGTTGTTCAGCCCTTTGTTGTTGTTCTTGAGCAAACCTTATTTGTTGTTGTGCTTCTTCTTCTGGTGTGGGAACAAGTTGACCTTCTAGGGTAAAATATCTAAGCTGTTGTTGATAGAGTCCCAAATATAATCCTAAGCTTTCACTCCATAACCAACCCAACTCATTCGGACTAATTTCTTCATATTTTCCTTGATTCAAGCGAAACCCAGCAAACTCTAAATTATCTGGTGAAAACCAAAAATATTCTGGGGTACGAAGTCGATGTTGATAAAGCTCTTTTTTAAAATTTTTATCAACATCTGCAGTTGATTCTGACAATAATTCAATAATTAAATCAGGATATTTGCCTTCTTCTTCCCAAGTTACCCAAGATTTTCGTGGGCGTTTTTTGGTTTGTTTAATCAAGAAAAAATCGGGGCCACGAAAGTCTTTATTTTTGAGTTGTTGACGATTAAAGTAGATAGTGAGATTAGCCCCAATAAAAAAATCATTTTTATCACGCCACAGCCATTCTAAACAGGAAACTAATAAAGCTAACTGAATATAATGTAAACTACTTTCCATTTCCGGCTCATCACTTTCAACTTCAGTGGCATCGGGCATCAACTCTGCTAATTGTCGGGCAGTTATAGACATCAGCTATTTTCCTATGGGATGTTAGGAGCTTTTCTTAAGTATAATCAAGATCAGAAATTTCTACCATTTACTCATAATTTGAATCATCAATAACTTCTAAAGATTCTGTTTCTATTAACTCAGATTCAGTCTCAGAAGCCTCTTTTCGATGAAGACGAATTTGTAATAAACGAGGCCCTTCAGATGCGATGACAGTAAACTCAAAAGACTGATAAGCCAAAGTTTCCCCCACCATCGGAATTTTTTGCCATTGATATAATAAAAAGCCCCCCAAGGTTTGATATTCATCGGTTAAGGGTAAATCTAACCCTAAAACATTATTTAATTCTTCTAAATTAATTTGTGCTTCTACTAAAAAAGTTTGTTCATCAATCATTTGTAAGGCAACTTCTTCTTCTCCGCTTCCTTCCAAATCATTACCCAAAATTTCCCCAATTAAATCTTCTAAGGTAATTAAGCCTGATGTTCCCCCAAACTCATCCACCACCATCACCATTTTTAACTGCGATCGCTGCATTAAGGCCAATAATTCATCAAGGGGCATAGACTCAGAGACAAATTTTACAGGTTTAATCCATTCCTCAAGGGCAGAATTCGGGTTTAATAGTCCTTGAGAGAGGGGTTGAGCCAAATCTTTAAAATCAATAATCCCTAAAATATCATCAAGGGAGTCTCCCTCAACAGGATAACGAGAATGGCCAGCTTGAGTAACTTCTTCCAAAAATTCCTTAAAAGTTGCGGTTTCGGGAATCGCAATTAATTGGGTGCGGGGAACCATCACTTCCACGGCTGTCACTTCCCCAAATTCAAACACATTCTTTAATAATGCCCGTTCTTGGGCTTCTAATCCCGTTGACTCTCCCTCAGTGGCAATAATTAATTGCAGTTCTTCTGACGTGACTTGATTATATTTACCCTCACCCGTGTAGGGAATGCCCACACTCCTTAATAACCAGCGAGTTGATTGATTTAAAATCCAAATAAAGGGGTTAAAAATTTGGGCAATTACCCCAATGGCCGGCCCTAAAAAACGGGCTAATTGTTCTGCATAAAGTAAGGCCACGGATTTGGGACACAATTCCCCTAAAACAATTTGTAAATAAGCTAGGGAAAAGAAAGCGATGGGAATAGCAAAACTATGAGAAAGACTGATAGTTAATAGGGGAGGTAAGGGCAGTTTGGCCAAAATTTCCCCCACCAATTTCGCCATGGTACTTTCTCCAATCCAACCCAGAGCTAAACTAGAAAGGGTAATCCCTAATTGGGTTGTTGAAAGTAGACGCTCAATACTACGCTGTAGAGATTGAACCGTTTGGGCTTGAATATCCCCTGCTTCCACTAATTGGCTAATCCGCGATCGCCTGACTGATACCATGGCAAATTCTGCGGTGACAAAAAAGGCGTTGATGGCGATCAGTAACAAAATTGATAATGCCCTGATTAAAATGTCTTGGGCTGTCATGAAGATTAATTATTCAGAGATAACGGGACTATCTAACCACCGGAATTTGGGCTAAACTCAACTTAAGTTTTTGGTCGGGATAATCCGTTAAATTTAGGGAAAGGGTTGGACTTTTGCCCACTAGAGCGATGGGAATTTTAATCATACCGACAAAATTTTCGCTGTTTGGGGGTAATTCTTCAGGAAGTCCCTCGGTAATGGCACTCATCGCATTACCTTGAGCATCTTTCACCTCTAAAAAACTATAGAGAAATTTAACGGGTTTCGTCCCTTCATTTTTGAGATTAACTTTTAAGGATAGGGTTGTGCCTTGATTGGTCGCTTCATTAACTTCTAACTTAACTCCCTTATCTTCCGTCTTCAAGGGAAAGTCAGCCGCCAATTGAGTAGGGTTTTCCTGCTTATCCTGATTTTCAAGGGATTGACTGGTTTCTTTTTCCTCTTTTTTAACCTCTTTCTCTGGTTTTTTCTCTGAGTCACCCTGAGCAGGGGACTTTTCTTTATTATGGACGTGATCGTAAACTTTAACTAAAATTGTCTTTTCATCAACAGGTTTGAATTCCGTCGGTTCCGTGGAGGTTTTGGGCGCATCAGTCAGCTTTTTGGTCGGATTAATATCGGGTTGACTGACTCCTCTCAGGGCTGCATGGCCAGCATGATAAGCAAAATAAGCACTGGCGGTTCCTGCCCCTGACATCACCAATAATAGTAATACTGTTAGTTTAATGGTTGAGTTAATGGTCATTGTGATCATTAAATGAATAAAATTTCTCTTGATTATAAGGTAATTAGGCAATATGTCGCGCAACGATTGATGCTCTAAGGGCTATAATGAGAAATGGCTCTCAGGGGAGAGCATTACCAGGGTTGGCCGAGCGGTTTAGGCAACGAACTCATAATTCGTGCTAGGCAGGTTCAACTCCTGCACCCTGGATCACCGATGGTTAATTGAGTAAATACTAAGTAAGGCTGGGACAGGCTTTTAGAGATAACTGACGGTTCAAATCCGCCTCCCGCCATTACCCACTCATCTGTTTTAAATAAGCTTCATACCCTAATTGTGCCAGGGTGGTTTGCTTATCTAAGACCATCTGTTTGAGGTTTTGACGATATTGTTGCACTTTAGCCAGTAAAACAGGATTATGGGACGCTAAAATTTGGATAGCGAGTAATCCGGCATTTTGAGCGTTACCAATGGCCACAGTAGCCACAGGAATGCCTCTGGGCATCTGAACAATAGAATAGAGGGAGTCTACCCCTTGTAAGTGACGAGTGGGGACAGGGACACCAATAACAGGGAGAGGGGTCAAAGATGCTACCATACCTGGTAGATGGGCGGCTCCTCCTGCCCCTGCGATAATGACTTTTAGCCCTCGTTCATGGGCGGTTTGGCCATAGTTTACCATTTGTTCAGGGGTACGATGAGCCGAGACAATAGCCACTTCCCAAGGGATATCAAAGTCTTGACAAACGGCGATCGCTGCTTTCATCGTGGGCAAGTCTGAGTCACTGCCCATGATAATGCCAATTAGTGCAGATGAATTAGTCATAATTTTAGCCTCCCTCAAAATATTAACTACGATAAAAGGGGTAGATAGTCTCCTATAATCCTAAGAGTGCCAAGAGAGGGAACCATTAGCAACCATGCGAATTTTATTTGTTGGGGCAGAAGTCGCCCCCTTAGCTAAAGCGGGCGGAATGGGGGATGTAATCGGGGCTTTACCCAAAGTATTACATCAATTAGGGTATGATGTGCGGATTCTGATGCCCTATTACGGTTTTCTTGCCGATAAAATCGAGATTCCCAAGGAACCGATTTGGCGAGGAAATGCTATGTTTCAGGAATTTGCCATTTATGAAACCACCCTCCCTGATAGTAATGTTCCTCTCTACCTATTAGGACATCCTGTGTTTTTACCCCGTCGTATTTATGGCGGCGAAGATGAATTTTGGCGGTTTACTTTCTTTGCCAATGGGGCGGCTGAATTTGCCTGGAATTACTGGAAACCTGACATTATCCACTGTCATGACTGGCATACCGCTATGATCCCCGTCTGGATGCACCAATCCCCTGATATTACAACCGTTTTCACTATTCATAATTTAGCCTATCAAGGGCCGGGTCGGGGCTTTTTGGAACAAACGACTTGGTGTCCCTGGTATATGGAAGGGGATAACGCGATGGCTGCGGGAATTCAATTTGCAGGACGAGTAACGACGGTTTCCCCAACTTATGCCCAACAAATTCAAACCCCTGTCTATGGTGAGAAGTTAGAAGGGTTACTATCTTATGTTCATGAGAATTTAGTGGGCATTCTCAACGGCATTGAGATGGAACTTTATGATCCTGCTCATGACAAATTTATTTATCAGCCTTTTAGCCCTGATACTTTAGAAAAACGGGCGGCCAATAAAATTGGTCTTCAGGAAGAAACGGGGCTAGAAGTTAATAAGAATGCCCTATTAATGGGAATGGTGACTCGTTTAGTCGAACAAAAGGGCATTGATTTAATGCTGCAAGTTTTAGATCGGTTTATGGCCTATACTGATGCTCAATTAATTATTTTAGGTAGCGGCGATCGCTATTATGAAAGTCAATTATGGCAGTTGGCCTCCCGTTTTCGGGGTCGGATGTCAGTGCAACTTCTCTATAATGATGCCCTTTCCCGTCGTATTTATGCGGGATCAGATGTCTTTTTAATGCCTTCTCGTTTTGAACCCTGTGGTATTAGTCAATTGTTGGCCATGCGCTATGGTTGTGTACCCATTGTACGAAGGACTGGGGGTTTAGTTGATACGGTGGGTTTCTATGATCCTATTAATGAGACAGGAACAGGTTATTGTTTTGATCGCTATGAACCCTTAGACTTCTTAACCTGTATGATTCGAGCTTGGGAAGGTTTTCGGTTTAAAGCTGATTGGGCTAAACTACAACAGCGGTGCATGAATCATGATTTTAGTTGGTACAAAGCTACTACTGAATATATTAAGGTGTATAAGGAAGTCAAAGGACATCCTGGAGAGTTAAGTGAAGATGAAAAAGACAAATTAGCTGCTTTAATGAAAGCAAGTGCCTTATAAACCAAAGGGTAGGGGTCAACGGCCGTTGACCCCTACGGATATCAAGATTCTCTAGCTGAGAAAAGATTATTATTACAACATATTTTTTTATTTTTATTCCCTTTAAACATTAATTTTTCTTGACATCAAAAATATCTTTTTCTAGAGTTGTTTGTACTGTTTGACCAAGGGATTTTGCTAAAGGTTCAATATCTTTTAATTCTCCTAATGGTTCCATGGGAATTTCAATAGAAACCACAATCCAAGGTACTCTTTTACGATGTAATTGGGCTTTTTGATCAGCCCAAAACCATTGAGAAGGCGCATAATGTCCCCCACCGGGCCAAGCATACCATTGAAGAACACCATAGGTGTTATTATTCCAAGCTTGAAACCAACGGGCAGTTACTGAATTTTTGGGATCAGTATCTGAAGAAAATTTCAGGGTTTTATAATTGTCAGGTTTCCATTTTTCTACCCCTTGTAAATCTACCCATTCTACTTGAGGATGATTTTTGTAGTAATTTTGAGGCATCATGGCGACAGTAATAGGCTCTTGTCCTGGTTTTTCGATAACTTGAAATGACCAACGATCTTTACTGATACGAATTTCTTTTTGGGTAATTGTTTGCCATCCAGGAAAATTTAATGGGGCTTTAGGAATCTTTCTCATTTGGTCAATTTCTGGGACAGGAGGTAAATCAGACCAAGACCATTTTCCTGTAAAATAACTGGGAAGGGCGACAAAAATAATTGCCAAACTTAGAAGACATAAGATGACAATTTGAGAAAGAAAAATACCCTTTTTAAATTTTAACATACCCACTGATGGGATTATTTTCGACATAAAACTATTCATTAAAGTTATCATCCTTTTCATCAGAGATTATCATCGAGCTTTCTTCAAAACGATCCAGAGACCAATTCAGTCCAATAATTACGATTAGCATTCCTGTTGAATAGATATCACCTCCCCATCCATCATGAAGAATTTCAAAGGCTTTCTGTTGACCATTACCATGAAATACTGCTAGTGTTGTATTACGGATAATGTTGGCAATGATGCTAATGATTAATGCACCACTTAGAAGGGTAACAACTCGACCACGATCACTTATTTTACCTGTCCAATGTAATAGTAATAAACTAACATATAAACTGGTAAATAACATTTTTAATCCGGCACAATAGGGGGCAACTTCCACAGGAATGTTATTGACATAGAGATAAATTCCATCGACTTGACTATTAACTCTTAATTGTTGTAAAAGAAACCCCGCCATGGCCGCAATGAATTTTTGTAAGGGTAAGGTATAAGGCGTTAAAAGGTAGGGGATTGAATTAGGGGTTGCGAGTAAGATTAATAGCAAAGGAAACCCATTAAGTTTTAAGCCGGGTATTCCTTTCAACCATAGCATAACTCCTGTAATAATAATGGGGAATGATATAGCAACTAATTCAGCCGAACCTGTTAAATAAAATGCGATTCCTAAAGCCAGGAAAAAACCACCCAGAGGATGATTTTTATTCGGTAATCTTTGCCATTGGTGACGATTTTTACCAAAGATCAGATAAGCAGCATAGGGGAAACCAATCAGAGCATGGCTAAAGTATTCGTGTTCAATATTAATACTCTTATTTAACCAACCATCATACCAATGTAAAAGAATTGGAGTATAGAGAATGGCCAGGAAAGCAATAATTAAGGTATTGCCTAGGTTTCGTTCAAGAAAGGGAGGGATCTTTTGGGTTATTTGCATTTTAAAGAACCTATAGCTAGGATGATTTATTGATTAAGAAAAGGGAACAAAAAATTAATAATGTACATCAACTTATTCGTAAGGAAAGTTGTTCAATCACCCAATCAGTATGTTCTGAACTTATTCCAGGATACATGGGTAAGGATAAAATTTGATTACAAAGGTTTTCTGCATGGGGAAAATCCCCCAATTGATAGCCTAACTCTTTATAACCCGGTTGTAAATGACAAGGAATCGGATAGTGAATCCCTGTTTGAATACCTCTTTCTAAGAGATAGTCTTGCAGCTTTTCCCGATTCAAAGTACAAGTATCATGAACACGGATCACATAAAGGTGATAAACATGACCGCGATCGCTGACATTTTGAATAGGAATAATTCCTTTGTCTGCTAATAATTGTAAACCCTGATCATATTTTTTGGCCGCTTGATTTCGCAATTGATTCCATTGAGAAAGATGAGGTAATTTAACTTGTAAAATAGCCGCCTGTAAGGTATCTAAACGGCTATTGCTGCCAATCTGAGTATGATAATACTTACTGGGTGCGCCATAATTTCGCAAAGTACGAACATTTTGGGCAACTTCTTCATCAGAGGTAATTAACATCCCCCCATTACCAAAAGCCCCTAAATTTTTACTAGGATAGAAACTAAAGGCCGCTGCTTTGCCAATAGATCCTGCGGTATAGCCTTCTCGTTGGGCTAAATGAGCCTGGGCCGCATCTTCAAAGATAATTAAATTATAAGCTTGGGCAAAGTCTAATAATTGGCTAGGGGATACCATTTGCCCGTATAAATGGACGGGGACAATAGCTTTGGTTTGGGGGGTGATAGCTTTGGCCGCGGCATTTAAGTCAATTAGGGCGGTTTCTGGGTCACAATCCACTAATATAGGGGTTGCACCGGATTTGATCACTCCGATCACTGTGGCGATAAAAGTATTAGCGGGGACAATCACCTCATCTCCTTCATTAATACCACAGGCTTGTAATCCTAGGGCGATCGCATCTGTACCGGAGGCCACCCCAACCCCATAATTAACCCCACAAGCTTGAGCAAATTCCCTTTCAAATTCCCTTAAAGCTTGTCCTAAGACGAAATCTCCGCGTTTGACAACGGTTTCCATGGCTTTTTCTATGGCGGTTTGTAGGGGTTGATGTTGGATCGTTAAATCAACAAATGGGACAGTTTTTGAGAGTACAGTCATTGATAATAAGTTTACTAAAGAGAATGTCTAAGATTAGAGTCATAATCTATTATGCCCCTACGTTAGTTACAAATTATAGTGTTCTGTGCCAAAAACAGGAAACAGAGAATAAATTTTTGATTTTTTACTTCTTCCTGCTAAATTTTCCCTTTTGAAAAGGGGTCTTAGCGGCGTGTTTTGGGGTCAAAAGCATCCCGTAAACCATCTCCAATATAGTTGATACTTAAAACCGTGAGAAAGATGGCTAAACCAGGAAAAAATGCCATGTGGGGGGCTGTTGTTAGATAATCTTTGGCTTGAAATAACATTTGTCCCCAAGTTGGTACGTCAGGGGGAAATCCTAACCCTAAAAAACTTAGGGTAGACTCGGTAATAATACTATTGCCTACTCCTAAGGTAGCGGCAACAATAATAATACTTAAAACATTGGGTAAAATATGCACGCGAATGATACGATTAGGGGTTGCTCCTAAGGTGGTTGCTGCGTCAACAAATTCCATTTCTCTTAATCTTAATACGCTACCTCTAACCAGTCGCGCGACGGACATCCAGTTAAGTCCTCCAATGACAATGACAACTAAGATAAATATACCTAATTCTGGGCCGGCAATGGTTTTTATGGGTTCTCGAAATAGATAGACAATTAATAATAATAGGGGTAATTGGGGTAGGGCTAAAAATAGATCAGTTACACGCATTAATGAGTTGTCAATTATGCCGCCATAAAATCCGGCGATCGCCCCGATGGTTGTGCCGAGAAAAATGGCGACTAACATGGCAGAAATGCCGACAGTTAAGGAAATTCTACCCCCAAATAATACCCTCGCTAAGATATCTTGTCCGAGGGAGTTTGTGCCGAATATATGGGTTAAATTGGGGGGGTTACTGGACTGGGTAAAGTCAATTTTATCAATGGGGGTTTGATAAATCAAGGGGCCAATAAGGATGGCGAGAATTATTATTATGAGGGTGATAATGCCAAAAATGGCTAGGCGATCGCGTTTTAATTTTTGCCAGAGGTTGTTAACAGGTTTGAGGTTCATTTTTTATCTTAGTTCGTAGTAAGGGCTTTCGCCCTAAAAAGCACCTTTAAAAAGCTTACTACAAACTTGAAGGAACTCGATACATTCTTTCTTCTATTTCTTTCCAAGTTTCATCTGTTACTAATATAGCCCTATCTTTACACTGTAACATGAGGTTATAAATATAAAAATATAGTAACTTAATAAAACGATGATTATTAGGGAAAGATTTGATATAGGATAAAGCTTTATTTTCCATAAACAAAAGTAATTGAGTAGGGTTAAATGGGAGAAAGAATAAATATTGTCTAATCTTTCCACTAAAATTCCCTGTTGAATAGCAATAGCATTAAGTACCGCTTGTCCGTCTAAGTCTTGGGGTGCGTTCAAATTTCTAGCTAAAAATGTTTTTATTTTGTCTACTAATTCTTGCGTCTCAAAAAAGAGTTTATCAACAATAAAACCATCATAAGCAACTTCTGAGAGCAGCATTATCTCTAATTTTGTTGTAAAATTTTGATAGATTGGGTCACGTTCTAATCGTTTTTCTGATGACCATTTTTCTAATCCCGTTTCGAGTTGTTGTTTTCGTTGTTCAATTAATGCCTGACGATATTCTAGACGAGACTGAAATGCAGAGGGTTTTAAGGTTTCAGTAGTTGATGAAGTTGACTGATCTTCTCCTAATACCACTACGACTTGTAAGATTTCATCCTTGTCTGCATGAGGTAAGATTTCTTTTAAAAGAGGATCAATTTTTGCTTCTTGTTCGGGTGTAAGGTTCATAATATAAATATCTTACATGGTAGGGTGGGCATTGCCCACATTAAATTAGATAATAAATACTGATTAATGGTGGGTTACGACGGATAGATAAATTTAGTAAAATGCTTAATCTTTTTTAAGTGCCATAAATCATCATCTGTTAAGTCATTTTCAGTTTTAAAACTTGCTGTAACTTTCTCAGGTTTAATGAGGTCAATGGGTTGATCTTTTAAGATAAAAAAATCAGGTAATTGTGTTTGGGTTGCTGCTGCTTTTCCTTTCGAAATTTCTATGAGTTCTGTTCCTGTAACCCCAGGATTTTCAGAACTCTTGAGAATTTGTAAATTTTCTTTTTCTCTAATATTTTTGATCATTTAATTAAGGTTTGATACCCGGAATCTTCTTGATAAATAGCTTCAACATCTTGGTTTTTTTTGACGACTTTCACTGGTTAATTTACGAGAGATTAAGCCTAAGGATTGGGTGACTATGTTTGCTTTAGGACGAATAATGTAGATGGGCATGGAATAATCTTTATTTTAAGTGTTATTCTAAATTTTAAGTTAGAATGGTTCAAAGGGCAATCATTAAGTCAATCAAAAATTATGCTCATGTTAGAAAACTTAAAACAAAAACTTGAAGCCTATAAACCCATGCTTCTCAAAAAATACAAAATTAACCAATTAGGAATTTTTGGAATACTTTCTAGTCAAAATGACAATAAGGAACAAAACTCAAACATTTTAATTGATTATATTGATGCCCCTAGTTTACTCGATTTAGTTGAATTAGAAAATTTCTTAACTGAACAATTAAGCATCAAAGTTCATATTTTCACTAAAAATAGATTAAAAGGACAAAGAATTCTATCAGAAGTTGTTTATCTATGACAAAAAGAGAACAAGTAAGGTGGGCATTGCCCACCCTACTGACTTTATGAATTAAAATAGATAAATAATAATGGTGAGGATAATTTATGAGTATCAAAGCATTTGTTACGGGAGGAACGGGATTTATTGGGGCCAACTTGGTTAGACTTTTATTGGAGGAAGGCTATCAAGTTCGTGCTTTAGTGCGTCCCCAAAGTTCCTTAGATAACCTGAAAAATCTTGATGTTGAAATCATTAAAAGTGACCTCAATGATCCCAATTTATCTAATAAAATAAAAGGCTGTCAGGTACTCTTTCATGTAGCAGCCCATTATTCCTTATATCAAGCCGATAAAGACCAATTATATCAAAGTAATGTGTTAGGAACTCGTTCTATTTTAGCCGCCGCAAAACAAGCAGGAATTGAACGCATTGTTTACACCAGTTCCGTTGCTGCTATTGGGGTGGGAAACCCTGGGGAAATTGTTAACGAAACCCATCAAAGTCCTGTAGAAAAATTAGTCGGGCATTACAAAAAATCTAAATATTGGGCGGAACAAGAAGCCCACCAAGCTGTTAAAAAAGGTCAAGATATTGTTATTGTTAATCCTAGCACTCCTGTTGGCCCTTATGATATTAAACCCACCCCCACAGGAGAGATTATTTTACGGTTTTTACGCCGTCAAATGCCTGCTTATGTTAACACAGGCTTAAATTTAATTGACGTGCGAGACGTAGCGCGGGGTCATCTGTTAGCATTAGAAAAAGGGAAGACGGGGGAACGTTATATTTTAGGCAACCAAAACCTAACTTTAAAAGCCCTATTAGATGAATTATCAACCTTAACACGACTAGACGCACCCCAACAAACCTTACCCCTCTGGCTACCCTTAACTGTCGCTTGGATAGAAGAATATTTACTCTCTCCCTTGGGGAAAAAACCCTCAATTCCTATCGATGGTGTGAAGATGTCTAAACAACCAATGTATTATGATGCTTCTAAGGCAATTAATGAATTAGGGTTGTCTCCTTCTCCGATTAAAACTGCTCTCCAAGATGCCGTTAATTGGTTTATTAATCATGAATATGTTGCACCTAACCGTTAAAGATAATGAATACTTCTATTAACCAATGCTGGAATAAAATTGGGGTTTATGGTGATAGTTCTTGCCCTGAATTAAAAACCGTTATCCACTGTCGTAATTGTGCCATTTATGGGGCAGCAGGACGCAATTTATTACAACGACAGTCTCCTGAAGGATATGTTGAAGAATGGACAGATTTATTAGCCCAAGATTGGCAAGAAGTAGCCTCAAAAAAGGCTTTAAACAAGCAAGAAGCTTTAACAAATGAGTCTCTTGGCTTAATTATTTTTAGGGTTGCTCAAGAATGGTTAGCCTTGCCTGTCTGGGTAGTTAAGGAAATCACTCATGTTTTTCCGGTTCATACTTTACCCCATCGCAGTAATCACGTTTTTGCTGGAATTGTTAATATTCGGGGCGAGATTTTAATGTGTATTTTACTGCGAAATCTTTTAGGTTTATCCGCCATAGATTTTAGGCCAGAAAATAAATCATCACAAATATCAAATTATCAAAATCATGAGATAATTCCTGTTATTTATCAACGTATGGTTGTTTTAGAAATTCAAGGGAATCGTTGGGTATTTCCTGTTGATGAAATATTAGGAGTCTATCGATTTTCTGGCGATCAATTAAAAGATGCACCTGTTGTTATTTCTAAAACACCTGATACTTATACGAAAAAAATATTATCTTGGCAAGGAAAACAGATCAACTATTTAGATTATGAATTAGTTTTTTATGAATTGCTATTTTATACCTTAAATCGAGCTTAAAATATGAGCAGCAAACAAGTTTCAATATTATCTATTATTCTTATCTAAATTATGTCTACCATCGTTGTTAAAAATCTTAGCAAAGTTTATAAAGTCGCCGTCAAGAAACCAGGAATTAAAGGAACATTAAATCATTTTTTTAACCGTACTTATCGAGAAATACAAGCAGTTAAAAATGTTTCTTTTACAATTGATTCAGGGGAAATTGTGGGATTTTTGGGGGCAAATGGCGCAGGAAAAACCACCACATTAAAAATGTTAACAGGACTTATTCATCCCTCAACGGGAGAGATAAAAATTGTGGGCTATGTTCCCTTTCGCCGTCAACCCCAATTTCTCACAAAAATGAGTTTAGTTATGGGACAAAAACAACAATTATTGTGGGATTTACCAGCTTTAGATTCTCTGAGAATTAATGCAGCAGTTTATCAAATTCCTGAACAAATTTTTCAGAAAAGACTGAAAGAACTCGCAGAAATGCTATCCATTGAAGAACAATTAACTCAACCAGTTCGTAAGCTTTCTTTAGGTCAAAGAATGAAAGCAGAATTATTAGCAGCTTTATTACATCATCCCCAAGTTTTATTCTTAGATGAACCCACTTTAGGATTAGATGTAAATGCTCAAGCTGCTGTCAGAGATTTTTTAAGAGAATATAATCAACGCTATCAAGCTACCATTCTATTAACCAGTCATTATATGGCTGATATTACTGCTTTATGTAAACGGGTTTTATTGATTCATGAGGGCCAATTGATCTATGATGGAAGTCTAGAGAAATTAGTCGAAAAATTTGCTCCCTATCGAGAGGTAAAACTGGAATTAGCTGAGACAGTTTCTTCAGAAAAATTAGCCATTTATGGAGAAATTGAAAGCATACAAGGTCAAGAGGTTCGCTTCCTTGTCCAACAAGAAAAGCTAACAGCAACT
The DNA here is from genome assembly GCF_034932065.1 of Crocosphaera sp. UHCC 0190. NCBI lineage: Bacteria > Bacillati > Cyanobacteriota > Cyanophyceae > Chroococcales > Aphanothecaceae > Crocosphaera > Crocosphaera sp. UHCC 0190. Next base: position 2,348 of record NZ_JAYGHP010000023.1, on the reverse strand, counting down.
ATCGCCCAAATTTTAGCACAATTACAGGTTATTGATCTTAATATAACCGATCCTCCTATTGAGGAAATTATTGGCCGACTTTTTCAATCAGGAAATGTTTAGGAAAGTAATAAGTATGAATGACTTTTTAATATATACCTTGCAACAACGCCGACAAAAATTAGCCCAGTTAATTGATAAACCTGCTATTTTCTGGTCAGGAAAAGCACTATCTCGTAATTTTCGGGCTAACCGTTACCCCTTTCGCGCTAGTAGTCATTTCCTCTATTTTACGGGATTAAATCTGGAAAATGCGGCAATTATTGTTGAGAATGGCAACTTATCCCTATTCATGGATAACCCATCTCCTGATAGTACCCTCTGGCATGGAGAAATGCCCACCAGAGAAGATATAGCGGCGCAAATTGGGGCAAATCAAGCCTATCCTCTCACAGAATTGGGCAATCATACCACAGATGCCCTAACAATTCCCGTCCAAGATGTTACAACCTATCAACAACAATGGGAAATTCTTAACCGTTCTTTTTCTGCTAAAAATCCCCTAACAGCCCTTGATCTTGACCTAGTAAAAGCCATTGTTACCCTACGACTTAGCCATGATAAAAATGCCTTAACAGAAATCAAAAAAGCGGCATCGGTTGCCATAACATCTCATAAAATTGGCATGAAAGTTTCAAAAAATGCCCAAACAGAAGCCGAAATTAGAGGGGCAATGGAGGGGTATATTATGGGACAAAATATGACTTGTGCTTACAATAGTATTGTTACAGTTCATGGGGAAGTTTTACATAATGAACATTACCATCATCATTTACAATCCGGTGATCTATTATTAGCTGATGTTGGAGCAGAAACCTCTTTAGGATGGGCATCAGATATTACGAGAACTTGGCCAGTCAATGGTCAATTTTCCCCGACGCAACGGGATATTTATGATCTAGTTTTAGCGGCTCATGATGCTTGTATTGAACAGATTAAACCAGGCCAAGAATATCGAGAAATCCACTTATTAGCTGCCAAAATTATTGCAGAAGGATTAGTCAATTTAGGGATTTTGCGAGGCAACCCTGAAACCTTGGTAGAAAAAGATGCCCATGCCCTCTTTTTTCCCCACGGAATCGGTCATTTATTAGGCTTAGATGTGCATGACATGGAAGATTTAGGAGACTTAGCGGGCTATGAATTAGGAAGAAGCAGAAGTCAAAGATTTGGGTTAGGATATCTTAGATTAGATCGTCCCCTTAAAGCTGGGATGGTAGTGACAATTGAACCAGGATTTTATCAAGTTCCTGCTATTTTAAATAATCCTCAATTCAAAGAAACTTATGATATAGATATCAATTGGGACAAATTAGCCCAGTTTTCTGATGTGAAGGGGGTTCGCATTGAAGATGATATTTTAGTGACAGAAATGGGTGCAGAAATCTTAACGGTTAATTTGCCGACTCATCCCTTAGCAATTGAAGCTTTAGTTAATGAAGGTGTTGACTCTGGGAAAACTGAAGATTCTGCAATAGCAAAAACTTAATCTATTGATTACCTAATTTTTACTTTTATCTCATAGAATTATAGACAAAGTATTGTCGTTTGACGGCGGGAAGACTAAAATAGAGATGCTGTTAGCTTATAATCCCACTCAACCTCTGTCCCCCCATGAAGTCACAGAGGGAGGGCGACTGCACTTTTATGATCGTAGCGAAAATATCCCCCTTGTGAGTGATGGGATTTGGCAGGTTTATCGGGGAATTGTTCAACTCAGTCAATTATCTCCCCAAGGGGAAGAAATCTTATTGGGATGGGCTCAACCTTCGACCTTATTTGGGTCATGGTTAACCCACATGGAATCTTATCAGGCGAAAGCGTTGTCTGAAGTATATTTGAAGTGGTATCCTGTTGATGAAATCCAGACTTCTTCTCAATTAAGTCAAATGGCCCTGACTCAATTAGTGCGTCGGATGCGACAAACTGAGGCCCTGCTTGCTATTGCAGGATTAAAACGGGTGGAAGATCGTTTGCAACAATTATTATATTTGCTCAAACAAGAATTAGGGGAACCTGTTAAGGAAGGAACCCGTTTTGGGGTGCGTCTTACCCATCAAAATTTGGCTAGTGCTATTGGAACAACGCGGGTCACGGTGACTCGTTTATTAGGAGACTTTCAACGTCAAGGATGGCTTCGTTTTGATGGTGATCGCCATATTATTATAAGTGAGCCTTTTTTAACTTAATGTCGCCAGAATTCCCCATCCCTCTATAGGGTGGGGATGAATGGCGACCAGTAAATAAACTGCGAAGCATCGATTAATTCCGTCCTCCTGATTGTTCCGTTATGTATTTTTTCACCGTTT
>NZ_JAYGHP010000022.1 GCF_034932065.1 Crocosphaera sp. UHCC 0190 | reverse complement strand
TTAGTTTCGATATTTATCTGACTTTTTCTGCCAAGAAAATTCCTGATTGTTTCAGTATGAGTTAACAGCTTGCTTGTCTCCTTAATAGTTCTTAACATAGTGTTGTTTATTTATGTCCGACTACTTAATTGTTGTTGGGGATATGGTGAAAAATATTCTATGCGTCCTGAAAATTGGCCAAAGCATCTAAGAACGACTTCTGAAAGATTACAATCAGTTCAGTTTTTATCCCTAGATTTTGAAGAAGTAATAGAGTCCATTGAAGAGGATTTTTTTCTATTTATTGATCCGCCATATTTTGGTGCAGATCAAGACAAATTTTATTCCTGTAGTTTTAATTTAGACGATCATTATCGCTTAAACAACGTATTGAAAAAAAATGCTTCAAAATTTAGGTTTCTCATTACTTATGACAATGTTCCTGAGATCAGAGAAATGTATCAATGGTGTACCTCAATTCAGGATAACCAATGGAATTATACAATCAGTCAAACCGATGATCAGAAAAATAATAGAAAGCTTGCTGATGGTTATAAAAGTAACCGTTATCAAGGGAAAGAAATTTTTATTACTAATTACGATATTAATAAAGTTTCTAGAGTGGAACCTTTAGAGTTTACTAAATTTTTATAAGCTTTGTATAATAAGACTTTAAACTCCATTCATCTATGTTACTCCTACAATTTAGCACCTCTCATTATTGTCGAAAAGCCAGATTAGCATTAGGATACAAAAGGATTCCCTATCAAGTCGAAAACTTGACCCCAGGAATACATATTTTGAAACTAAAACCCCTAACAGGGTTAACAACTATCCCTGTTTTATTACCCCAAAAAACAGGAGAACCCCAAGCAGTTGCAGACTCAACCCGTATTTTTAAATATCTAGAAATTTATCAACCTGACCCCCCAATCATCCCAACCGACACTACCCAACAAACCCAAGCATGGTTATTAGAAGACTGGTTAGATGAAAGTATAGGGACAGCAACCCGTTTTGTCTATTATCATTTTAGGGCAGGGGAAGGCAAATCTATCGATCCCTCTTTATTCAGTCAACTGGTAATTAATATCGTTCGTCGTCAATATGGTATTACCCCCGCGACCGTCGAATTAGCCAGCCAACGCTTAGAAACGGCCATGGATGTGTTATCCTACTGGCAGACTCAGCCTTACTTGGTAGGCGATCGCCTGAGCGTGGCAGATATAGCCGCAGCAGCGTTACTCAGTCCCCTGGCATTAATTCCTCATTATCGCCACACTTACCCTTGGTTGTTTGAAAGAATTGTTACAATTCATAGCAGTTGTGGAGAAACGTTACCCCCAGGGTTGTCACCAAGGTAAGAATAAACATGAGATATCCAGCATTTTACAAGGTCATACCGATAAGTTTAGCCTTACAAATGATCGGTTTAGAGGTAGGAGTCGCTTTACCCCCTCCAGAGGACGTTCCTGAAGAAGTCTTGCGAATGGAAATTATTACGGAGGGAAGGTCAGGAATAGACGGAGAACCCTTAACCGCAGCAGAATATGCTCAAATTCAGGAAAAATTAGGGGAAAGACCCTATCCTCCTGAGATAAACTCAAAACTGCGTAATCTCATCTTCTTGTTGAAAATTCGGAAGATGCTCAAAACCTTTGTCCCTCTACCAATATTGTAGATTAGGTTTGATTCATATCACAAGATAACTGGATGAAGTTCACAATATACTTGAATAAATTTCACAGACTAATCATTAATAAACGGGTTATAACCAAGTTAACGATAAAAATAGTTTAGCAATTATTGGGGAGTTGACTGTGAGAATTGTCATTCGGTTAGGAACGATTTTTAATGTTAGTCTTGTCTTAGGGTTAGCTTTTATTTTTATAGGAGATAAGGTCTTACCCCAACCTTTAGGAAATGTTAGTGAAAATACTAGAATAACCCTTCATAAAACCATCGCTAAGTTTGTGAGGGAAGAAAAACAAGAGTTCTCTAATTTAAAGGGAGGAGAAGCAACCACAAAGGTTAAATTTCAAAAACCTGGTACTTATTTTGAACGTAGTGTTACAGCAGCAGAAAATCAAGTTAATACGTCTCAATAAATAAATAATTTTGTCCTGTTATTGGTTATTTTCAGGAGATTTAACTATTGATTGAATTAAAAAAATAGTTAAATCTTTTTTATGTAACAACTTTTCAGCAATTATTCATTATTCATTATTAATACTTGTTCAGGGTCATTATCTTGTATTTGAGATAAACTAAGAAGGGTTTCAATTTGCTGGAGACTTTGTGTTAAAGTTAAACTCATAACCCTGACTTCCTTTGATTTCTAACTTACTTTTATTATAGTTCCCTGAATCTGAAAAATGGACGTTCCTCGTTTACATCCTGATACCCTCGAAGAAGTTAAACAACGGGTTGACATTTATGATGTCATCTCTGATTATGTGGTGCTTAAAAAACGAGGAAAAGACTATGTAGGGTTATGTCCGTTTCATGATGAAAAAACTCCTAGTTTTAGTGTTAGTCCGAGTAAACAACTTTATTATTGTTTTGGGTGTGGAGAAGGGGGAAATGGGATTAAATTTCTCATGGAAGTGGGAAAACAATCTTTTAGTCAGGTTGTTTTTGAATTAGCAAGACGCTATCAAGTTCCGATCAAAACCTTGGAACCCCAACAACGTCAAGAATTACAAAAAGAACTCTCTTTAAGGGAACAACTTTACGAAATATTAGCGGTCACTGCTAACTTTTATCAACACGCACTTTCTCAACCTCAAGGCGAAATATCTCTTAATTATCTTACCACAAAACGGCAATTAAAATCAGAAACTATTCAACAGTTTCAGTTAGGATATTCTCCCGCAGGATGGGAAACTCTTTATCGTTATTTAGTGGAACAAAAACGTTATCCTGTTGCCATAGTTGAAGCAGCAGGATTAATTAAATCTCGTCAAAAAGGTAGTGGATATTATGATAGATTTCGGGATCGTTTGATGATTCCGATTAAAGATATTCAAGGGCGTATTATAGGGTTTGGAGGACGAACCTTAAGCGATGAAGAACCGAAATATCTTAACTCTCCCGAAACCCCTTTATTTGATAAAAGTCAGACATTATTTGCCTTAGATCAAGCAAAAAATAGTATTAGATCTTTTGATAAAGCGGTGGTTGTAGAAGGTTATTTCGATGCGATCGCCCTTCATGAAGTAGGAATTACCAATACCGTTGCTTCTTTGGGAACTGCCTTTACCCAAGCACAATTAAAACAGTTATTAAGGTATACAGAATCAAAACAAGTTATCTTTAATTTTGATGCAGATAAAGCTGGAATTAAGGCGACAGAAAGAGCAATTAATGATATTGAATCGTTAATTTATTCGGGTCAAGTTAACCTAAAAATATTGAATCTTCCTGATGGGAAAGATGCTGATGAATTCATCAAAACTCATAAAGATGGATTAGAACAATATCAAAAATTAATTGAAAATGCGCCTCTTTGGTTTGACTGGCAAATTCAACAATTATTAGTAGATAGAAACTTTAAAAAAGCCGATGATTTTGAACAAATTGCCCAACAAATGGTAAGGTTATTAAACCGTTTAACCGATAGTAATAAGCGAGCTTACTATACAGCATATTGTGCAGAAATTCTCAGTCAAGGAGAAGTAAGACTATTAACTCCTTATTTCAAGAAATTAGAAACCCAACTGAGTAAACCCCAAAGAACATCTTCAGCAAAACAATCATCTTTATCCCTCAAAGCTGCTAATACTTCTGAAGATAGTTTGCTAGAAGAAGCAGAAAAAACCCTATTAAGAATTTATCTTCATTATCCTGAATACCGTCAAGAAATTTTGAATAAATTAGAAGCTAAAAATCTTTTCTTTAGTTTAGCTCATTATCGGTTTTTATGGCAACAAATTTTAGAAATAGAGCAGCAAATTACTGATAAAAACTCCTTAGATTCTAATACCCTAATCACTCAATTACAGGAAAAAATCTTACAATCATCTCAATCTCTGGACAAAATAAATCAAATTTTACACCTAACAGAAACCAAACAGCAGGATGATAGTAGTCGTTGTTCATTAGAAATTGATGCTGCTTTAATTTCTCTGGAAAAAGTCAGCCTTGAAAAATATCGTCTTTATTGCTATAAAAAATATAAAAGTATTAACGAGAAAGAAGATCCCAACACTTATCAATTTTATGTGGATGAACATTCAATCTGTAGGCAAAAAATATGGAAACTAGATTCTTTACGCAGTTTCTCTCAACTTGATATTCATGGAACTGGTTAAACTCCAGTAGGGGTCAACGGCCGTTGACCCCTACAAAGAAGACAATGTATAAAAGATTAAGAAACCCGATGATTATTATCATAACGAATTCTCGCCCCGGCCCATTGTAACTTTTCTCTTAAGGTTTGATAAAAAGAATAATTCTCCCGTAAAACAATAAATCTCGCCATACAACTCGCCATTCTAACTGATACCCATTGTCCCGGCCAAATAGAAGTCGCTAAACAACTATCCGTCCATAATTTCGTATTTAATTCATAGTCACCCAAGGGCCAAATATCGACAACAGAACCAGGAGGAATAACAATAGGACGACTCGATAAACTCAGAGGACAAATAGGAGTTACGGCGATCGCATCCATTCCAGGATGAATAATCGGGCCATTGGCCGAAGCTGTATAACAAGTAGAACCCGTAGGAGTCGCTACTAATAACCCATCTCCTTGATATTGATCGACAATTTCCCCATCTACTTCAATTTCTAAGATAGCAGTGGGCATTCGGTCAACACAGGCCGGTTTAACACACATTTCATTAAGACAATAAAAACGCTCACTACTTGCTTGAGGGTTGCGGCGATCGCCTTCAAATAACCGCGCTTCTAACATCATCCGTTGTAACATAGCATAGCGATCGCCTTGGAGACGATCCCAAACCTGTTCCGTATCTTGAAATAATTCAAAAGGTTCCGTCAAAAACCCTAAATGTCCCCCCACATTCACCGCTAAGATAGGGATACCTTCTGGGGCTAATTGTCGGGCCCCGGCTAAAATTGTCCCATCACCCCCTAAAACGATGGCCAAATCGATTTTTTCCGTAGCTGAGGAGAGAAATACCGGATAGGGGTTATCCTTAAAGCCACTGGGTCCCATTAAGACTTTACAGTTACGGGCTTCTAATTGTCGAGCGCAGGTTTGGGCCCATGATTTACTTTGGGCATCTCCGGCTTTATGGGCAATAATAACCTGTTTCAGTTCCACGTTAGTTTATTTTGAGCTTAACATTGAGGAATGGCTAGGAGAGAGAGCCTTTCTTAACATAATTTATCGTGTTTCTCTGATTTGTCAGGGATAGGTGATTGCATCTTTTGAAATTTTAAGTATCGTAGGAAGTTAGGCACGTCGCCTGGTACTTGTACTTATCTTGGGGTATTCACGTCAATGACTATGAATCTTCTTCAACTCATTAACTATATATTACCTGCCCTCATCAGTATGATGCTTCTCAGCATGATTGTGGCTTCTCTCCCTGCTGTCTTAGCCAATGATTCACCAACTTCTGCTGTTGAAGAAGTCCAACCCTTAGAAAAGTCTACGGGAAATTTACAAGATTTACAAGGGCTAGAATATAAAAATTCCCCACCATTGCTCTGAAAAATTCCAGGCAGTGACTGAATCTTAGACTGAGTTAAACTTATCCTGATGGGCGTAATTTCTACTTGCGCCCTTATGCTTAATTCCTCTAATTATTGATGAATTTATAGTGCAGTCTTAACAAGTAATTTAGATGCTTAACAGCTTAACTCGCCCCATTTCCTATTTGTCCATAAGCTTGCCAAGCTAAATCTAATAACCCATTAACAATGGCCACCGCTACCACAGCACTACCCTTCCTTCCATCGACCGTAATATAGGGAACTTGGGCATCATGTAGCCTTTGTTTAGCCACATCTGCCCCAATAAACCCCGCCGGAGTGCCAATCACCAGAGCAGGTTTAATATTTTCATCTTCAACTAATTCCACCAAAGCTGTCAAAGCCGTTTGGGACTCCCCAATGACAAAAATAGCTTCAGGATAACGTTTAGCCAAGGTTTTGATCCCCCAGGCGGTTTTTGTTTGCGTTTTTTGGGGACGGGTAATGGTTTGGGTACTACAATAAACCGCATTAGCAAAGCTTTCCTGAAGATTTTGCACAATACCCACCTGTACCATTGGCACATCTACCACAATGGTACTACGGGCCGCTAAGGCAGCGGCCCCTGATTGTAAGGCGCGTTCAGAAAAACGAATTAAAGAAAGATAGTCAAAATCGGCGGTTTGATAAATCACCCGACGGATAATTTCATATTCAGCCGGAGAGAAAGCTGTCTCACCGATTTCACCATCAATCATGGCCAGACTTTGGGCATCAGTTAGGTGCCATTCCATAGTTAGCACACAGGATTAAGTATTAGTATTAGAGGGTGTAGGTTGGTTAAGCAGGGGAGATAGATAAGCCACTAATACCCCCAAGGCAAAGCCCATCACATTGCGAAACAAGGGCAACCAATCAGAAGTTCTTGTTACCACCGGCCCAATGCCGAAAGCGATAAAAAGTATACCCCAAAGCGGAGAGATAATCAAAACCCATTGCCAAGCAAAGACTTGATCTTTGTTACGAGGAATTCCGGCGAACCCAAAGACTAATCCCCCGACAATGGAAGTAATTAGGGTCAAAATCCATTGTTCTCTGGGTAAACCAGGCACTACCCCACAGCCGCCCTTAACTAAACAGCCTTTCACGGTATTTAATGAACTCATGATGGCATTATTTTCCCCATTATCTCGGACATAGTACATATTGCCAAAACGGGCTTGTAATTCAATCCAGAAGGTGCGGGGTAATAATTCATAGACATCATCCCCAATACTAAAGGAAAGGATGTTGCCACCGCGAGAATCCGCCACTAAAAGGATACTTTTGTCATCGAGTCCCCAAAAATTAATCACCGCACGGCCAGGAGAGCGATCATATTGAGTTAAGACTCGAAGTTTCCATCCTGTTTCCTGTTCAAAGGTTTCGATCTCATTAATCAAAGAGGATTCTTGAGGATCGGGGAGAAAATTAGCTAAATCAACTACAGGGGTAACAATTTCCGGTAATAACTCTGGATTATTAACCGCTAAGGCTGGTTTTGGTGAAAAAACTAAAATAGCAAGACTGAGAACACAAGTAACAAGGGTGATGAAAAAACGTTTCAGGCCAGGTTTCTGCATGGGAATAGAACTTAAGAAGGTCGTCAACAATTAAATAAATCTTAATCAATATTATATTTCTTTACAATTTTTTACATAAAAGTTAAGGTTTCTCCTCTTTAATTTTTTGGTAGGGGGAACGGTTCCAAGTTCGCAAAGCCGCTTTAACCCCACTAGCAAGACGACGGGTTCCTTGTTGTACCTTGTTTACCTGTTGCCGGGTACTATTTAAGCTTTGATCCACCTGTTTAACGATGTCTGAGGCACTTTTTACCCCACTATCAATATCATCAGTCAATTCACTAATTTCTAGCCCTGTCAGGCGAATTGATTCTAAGGTGGGAGGAAATTCTCGTTCTAGGGTATCAAACAATTTTTCTGCACTCCGGGCAGCCCTGGCTAATTCTTGTAGGGCAGGTAAAGCCGCCACTAAGACTGCAGTCAGACTGACAGCGACGAGTAAAAGAGAACATCCAAGCCAAAATAGGGGATCACTCACAATTGTTTTGCTCTAAGGATTATTGTCTGAGGGGCTAACATCTGACGTAATGTCACGGGGCAAAGAGGTTTCGGGTATCTCGGTTTGAGTCGCTTCAATACCCGCAGCGATCGCTTCTTTCAGTCGGACTAGGGTTTCTCCCCAATTTTTCTGGGCCGACTCCGACAGGCGATCGGCTTGTAGTTGTACCGTCGTTGATAAATCTTCGGCCATTTCGGGTAAAGCATCAGCGGATTTTTTAATAATACGTCTGGTTTCTCTTCCTGAACGGGGGGCCATTAAGATTCCGGTAACAGTACCAAGTAATCCACCGATTACCATTCCTACCACGAATAGACCGCCATTGTTATTCTTTGACATGGTTTCGCCTCTTGTTCTAACACCCATTTTAGGCAGAATTGGCGCATCGCTTACGGATCATTGATTTTTTTGCGATCACAAGTTGATCAATACAAAGGTTGTGCTTAATCTTATTTAATCCTAAAATTAGACCATAACCCTAACTGAGTCGTAGGATAATAACAATTAGTAATAGTTGATTAGAGAGATTATTAATTGATGACACGGTTAGCCCTACTGAGTGTATCAGACAAAACAGGAATTCTCGATTTAGCCCGTCAATTAGTTGAAGAATTCGACTTTGAATTAATCAGTAGTGGTGGAACAGCAAAAGCACTACAGGAAGCTGGATTAACTGTGACTAAAGTTAGCGACTATACAGGATCACCAGAAATTTTAGGAGGGCGAGTTAAAACCCTTCATCCGCGCATTCATGGGGGAATTTTAGGACGGCGAGATCTTCCCCAAGATCAAGAAGACATGACGGCTAACAATATTCGTCCCATTGATTTAGTAGTTGTTAATCTTTATCCCTTTGAACAGACTATTGCTAAGCCTGATGTAACGGTAGCAGAAGCCATTGAAAATATTGATATTGGTGGCCCGACTTTACTTCGTGCCTCAGCGAAAAACTTTGCTCATGTGACTGTTTTATCTAATCCTAAATATTACGAAGATTATTTGCAAGAATTACGAGCAAATAATGGAGAAATCTCTTTAAGTTTTCGGCAAAAGATGGCAGGTGAAACCTTTGCTTTAACTAATGCTTATGATGGGGCAATTACTAACTATTTTGCCAGTCTTTCAACAGGGACAGAGACTACTTTACCTACTCGTTTTACGGTTTCAGGAACAGCTTTTCAAACCCTACGTTATGGGGAAAATCCTCATCAAAATGCTACCTGGTATCAAACAGGTACAAAAGCGTCAGGTTGGACAGCAGCAACTCAATTACAGGGAAAAGAACTTAGTTACAATAATTTAGTTGATTTAGAAGCAGCAAGACGTATTATTGCCGAATTTGACCCTAAAGAACCCGCAGCCGCCGTTCTTAAACATACTAACCCCTGTGGTGTTGCTGTCGGAAATAGTTTGGCAGATGCCTATGAAAAAGCCTTTAATGCGGACTCTATCTCAGCATTTGGGGGTATTGTTGCCTTAAATCAACCCTTAGATGGGGAAACAGCCGAAAAATTAACGAAAACTTTCTTAGAATGTGTCGTCGTTCCAAGTTGTAGCGAAGAAGCACAAGCAATTATCAGCAAAAAATCTAAAGTCAGAGTCTTATTATTACCTGATCTCAAAAATGGCCCTTCTCAAACTGTAAAAGCGATCGCGGGAGGGTTATTAGTGCAAGACTCTGATGATGTAGTAGATGTCCCTGATAACTGGCAAATTGTTACAGAAAAACAACCCACCCCTGAACAATTAGCTGAATTATTGTTAGCTTGGAAAGTGGCAAAGCACGTTAAATCTAATGCCATTGTCATCACTAAAAATCGTACTACATTAGGCATTGGTGCAGGTCAAATGAATCGAGTAGGTTCGGTTAAAATTGCCTTAGAACAAGCAGGAGAATCTACTAAAGGGGGATATTTAGCCAGTGATGGGTTTTTCCCCTTTGATGACTCTGTGCGTACCGCCGCCGCCGCAGGTATTGAAGCCATTGTACAACCTGGAGGCTCATTAAGAGATAAGGATTCCATTGCGGCAGCTAATGAATTAGGATTAGTGATGGTATTAACAGGAATACGTCATTTTCTCCATTAATTATCGTTAGTAGGGGTAATTCATGAATTACCCCTACAGATAGGTTGAAAATCAAGCTTTCCTTAAGGCAAAATCTACCTGTTCAGCCTTTAATTGATGAATGGGTTGCCAAGCTAAAACATCATTAAATAAAGCCTCATAACCAGCGACATTGGGGTGGAGTCCATCATCCATTAAACGCGATCGCAGATAATTTTCTCCCCGTCCTAACCATAAATCAAAAATATCTAAATAGGGAATGTGGCGAGACTGACAAGCTTTTTTTGTCGCTTCCTTAAACCGATATTGATCAAAATGATTAAAATAAAAACAATCAATAAAGGGCATTTTTGCCTCATTTACCGGAACCATTCCCACAAATAAAACCGGACACAATTGTTGTGCATTGTCCAATAAATCTGCTATTTGTTGTTGAAATGTCTCAAAATCTGTAAATAAACGACCATCTGGCCTTCTTAACCTAGCTGAGTCATTCACCCCAACGGAAAGTACAATCACATCAGGAACTCGGTTGCGTAACTCTCCTCGATAGCGAAATTCCCCTTCTAACCGTTCTCCTACCTGAAGAGTGCGATCGCCGCGAACTCCTAAATTATATAAGACATGACCATTATCGTCCCCCATCCATTGACGACGCAACCGTTCAACCCAACCTCCCCCTGCTGTGTCACCATAGCCATAGACTAAACTATCCCCTAAAGCCACCACTCTCAATGACTGAGCTTGAAAGGATGAATTGCTGATCTGATGGGGTGTTGCAACCGTTGACATGAAAACGACTCCTACAATAAACTTTTAATAACTTTATATTTCTATATAAAACTTGATTTTAGCTTAATTAAGCAATTATGCTCCGTTTCATTGGATACCATTGACCCGAATTTTCAGTCAAAAATCGTCCAAAAAAACATTTCTTCTCAATAAATAGCTGCTTATGATATGATAGAGGATTAAAGTTATTTCATGTAAACTTATGCAAAAAAGACATGGCTTTGATTCATCACAGATTATTTATCGCGCCCAAGAGTTATTAGACGCAGCTTCTAACCGTTATCGCATCACAGTTCAAGTGGCCAACCGTGCCAAGCGTCGTCGTTATGAAGAGTTTGATAGTATTGATGATCCAAGCATGAAACCTGCCATCCGTGCCATCATTGAAATGTCAGATGAATTAACTCAACCAGAAATTATTAGCGACTAAGAAGATAAAACAATGATTAGGAAAAACCCTTCACGACCGATAAATCTGCCAAAATTGTTCGTGATCTTCCTTCTCAGTCTTACCTTAACCTGGGGAATCGGACAAATTTCAGGACGAGGTTTTGGACTTTGGGGGTTACAACCTCTCAATGCTCAAGACTTACGCCCTGAACAAGCAGCAGCAATTATCTACGAACAACAACCCGATCTCCCCAAAGAAAATCAATATAAGAGTGTTGAAACTGGGGAAATTGACCCTAATCATACCTTAATCAGTCGCTTTATCCGTTACCATCGGGATTTTAAACGACGCTTATCAGTATTGGATTTAGATTGGAAAATCACCTTAGCGGATTATTTGGGCATTAATCAGAGTATTCGAGAAAATAATTATCCAGGGGTTTCTACCCTCACCACCAGTCCTTTAGAAGCTGATATTGAAGCCATACGCCAACTAAACCGTCGTCAACGACAAGCCTTAGTGGATGAGTTGGTGAAACTTTACACCCCTGAAACCCCAAAAACGACGACGCAAACCGAAGGAAAACCAGCATTAGAAACCCCTGCAACCCCAACCCCGTCAACCCCTGGACTCTCTAAACCTGGGGATGCTCAGTTGTTGCTGCCGTGATCTAAAATGGGCGATCGCTTACTGAAACAGGGACAAGGATGGCGCGTTGGTTGGAAACCCGAAGCTTCGGGCTATGCTGCTTTAGTTGGGGGCGAGGATTGGGCTATAGAATTAACGGAGGCAGAATTTAATGATTTTTGTCGTCTGTTTGCACAATTAGCAGAGACAATGACGATGATGGCTCAAGGGTTGATGGAGGAGGAGCGAATTGCTTGTGAGGCGGAAAGCGACTTATTATGGTTAGAAGTGGAAGGATACCCCACAGCCTATTCATTGCGGCTTATTTTAAATCAAGGTCGTTGTTGTGAGGGAAATTGGCCCGCAGAGGTGGTTAGTGAGCTATGGCAAGCAATTCAACGATTAAAAATATTTTAACTTGCTTTTTTTAGGGGTATGTGTGTATAATAGAAATCTGTGAATATCGGGGCGTAGCGCAGCTTGGTAGCGCACTACTTTGGGGTAGTAGGGGTCGTGGGTTCAAATCCCGCCGCTCCGATTTAATTAAATAAAAAAGTTGTATTTTAGTACGATTAAAATGCCATAAGCCCTGATTTTCAGGGTGCTTTTTATTGAAACTTGATTTTTTGTATTGTTAATTAATCTCACAAGTTAGAGATATTAGAATGGAAGAAACATCTAGTTTCTTTTTTGCACAAAGAATGTCAATTAAACGAAAAAGAAGCCAACCATATTTTAAATAATAAACTACTCAATACTGTTGAATTTTGAATTCTGCATTTTGAATTCCGCGAAGCGGCAATAGTTTCCTCATGGTCAGATTTGACTATACTAAGGAAATTACTTTAGTTTTTGACATCAATATCGTGATTGCCATTTATCCAGGAAGTTTCGATCCCGTCACCCTCGGCCATCTTGATATTATTGAACGCGGGGTAATTTTGTTCGAGAAGGTGATTGTAGCTGTTTTGTGCAATCCTAACAAGCAACCTTTATTTACGGCAGAAAAACGGGTTGAACAAATTAGCTACTGTACTCAACATTTACCACAAGTAGAGGTTGATAGCTTTACCGGATTAACTGTAGACTATGCTAAATTACACAAAGCCAGGGTGTTGCTCAGGGGGTTAAGGGTGTTATCAGACTTTGAAAAAGAACTACAGATGGCTCACACCAATAAAACCCTCTCTAAAGAAGTAGAAACGGTGTTTCTCGCCACCAATAAAGAATATAGCTTCCTGAGCAGCAGCACAGTCAAGGAGATTGCCCAGTTTGGGGGTTCCATTTCCCATTTAGTGCCTGAAAACGTCGCTAGAGACATCCGTATACATTACAGTTAATTAACAAAGGATCTATCGTTTTTATTATTTTTATTGATACTTATGGTACGCCGAAACTCCTCTTCCCCCAATGCTTCAGTAAACCGTCAAGGCAATGGCACGACGGATCGCCGAGAGGTTGATTTTGATATTCAACAAGAATTAGCCCGTCTTCAGGAAATGATCTATGAAAGCTTTCATATTCCCGTATCCCGATGGACTATTGTCGATGAAGATAAGTTGCTTGAGCAATTAGATCTGATTGGAACGAAAATTCCTGAAGCCATTAGAAAAGCTCTCTCCGTGTTGGAGCAAGAGCAAGATATTATTGCTGAAGCGGAAGCTTATGCAGAGCGTATTGTCCAGTCTGCTCAACAAAGGGCTGCCCAAATTTTGGATGAATCAGGGATTATTCAACAAGCACAACGAGAAGCAAACCAAATTCGTCAACAGGTACAGCAGGAATGTGAAGCCATTCAGTCCCAAACCATGGCCGAAATTGAGCAATTACGCCAAGTCACCACCAGCGAAATGCAGCAGTTGCGTCAACAAAGCATGGGAGAAGCCCAAAATATTCAAGACGGGGCTGATGAATATGCAGACGCGGTATTAACCCGCCTAGAACAGCAACTGAGCGAGATGTTAGGGGTGGTTCGCAATGGTCGTCAGCAATTATACGGTAATTCGCCTCAACGCAAGGCTACACTGCCAGGAAAGCCCCTTCCTAGCAGTGTGAAGAAACGCCCCCAGTGACAGTTGATTAATTAGTAGTTGGGGCCCCTTCATCCTTACGGGAAGTCGGGGGGGCAGGGACTGTCAATGAAGACTCTGGGGCAGCCTTTCTACTCGCAGGTGGAGCCGGGGCGACAGAGGGTTCCTTTCTCGCTTCCGTTGGCACGGGGGTAACTGGGGGTTTTTCTTCAGGGAGAGGAGCAGGAATGAGAGGAGGTTCCTTTCTCGCTTCCGTTGGCACGGGGGTGACTGGGGGTTTTTCTTCAGGGAGAGGAGCAGGAATGACAAGAGGTTCCTTTCTCGCTTCCGTCGGCACGGGGGTGACTGGGGGTTTTAAGGGTCTTTCCGTCTCATTGCCAGGAAGGGCTGGAGTTTGGGAGGGTTCGGTGCGAGCAACCGCCGGACAAATGTTAGAGTTTGGTTGAAAAATGACTGTTACCCTAGTCGGTTGGGAAAAACTCTGTGATCGCACATCTTGAAACCCTTGATTATTCAAGATTGGATAGCCTGAACTCTTGGTCATAAAGGGGGGTTGAGTCAGTTGTCCTTGGGCATTAACTTGGACATTATAAACAGCCGAACCCTCTAATTTGGCGTTGCAAGCGGCTCTCGGATAGGTTCCTCGAATAGTCATCATTTGGCTTGGCTTGAGGGTTAAGCCTGTTTGCTGCATCCATTCGAGATCTTTGCGTCTCGCTTCTTCCCGTTCGGTTCCTTGGGGATTATAAGCCAGGTTTTCTGCCCCATTTTGGATATTCCCCACAATGCCATCTCTTCCCGTTAAAGATGAGGTATTAGTAGCAATTTCTTCTCTTCCATTGACATTACCAAAGAAATCATCTTGAGGCCCTTGTCCGAGGGATGGTCGATCAAAGGGAATTAAGGCCCGAGGATCGTTAGTCAGGGGGTCTTTCATTGATGACTCAGTTAAGGGAGTTGGGGGTCTAAGGACACTAGGGGGAGGTGGGGGTGGGGCGATAGGAAATGAGCGCGGTGGTGATGCGATGGGAATTCTACTGTAATTACCATAGGAAGATAGGGGCGGTAAGGCCGGTAAACTTGGTGGGGCCGGTAAATTACTTAAGGGTGCTGGTAGGGAAGGGGCGAAGTTAGGAGAATCTAACACCGGAACATCCCCTAAAGCTGTATTAGGAAAATCTGGCATATCCAAAGACCCAGAAGATTGATCCGGTAGGCGATTTTGCTCAGCAGAACTCAATTCAATGACATTGACATTTTTGGGTTTCCCGTCTGAGTCTGGGTTATCACCCGTCGGTAAGTTAGTAAGGTAGGGAACAACAAGAAAGAGTGCCAGACCATGAAGGCCGACAGAGGTAAAGGTCGAGAGGAGATTAGAATTAAAGACCCGAATGGGTAGGGGTTGAATGAGAGAAGGGGAGGACATAGCCATTACACTGAACTTCGTAGGCAATTCTGTTTAGTTATTTATAACAAAAGTCACGCACTTATGACACAGCGATCGCTATGATTCCTTGCTTAACACCTGCTCTCCTTACCCGATGAATCCTCATTTTATAGCGACCTTTACTCAATCAATTTTCTCTAGTTGCCAAAGAATTTGGTTTCCTTCTCGGCGAACCCGTGAGACAACCCAATTACGCCAAGACCAATGATCCCCCCGACTGGTGACAGCACTGGCATTGATATCCATTAAATCGGCTAATTCTGAGCTAGTAATTAAGTAACCCTTACTGGCGATTTCATCAGCAATGCGTAGGGTTTCAATGAGATTTTGAATTTCAATCACTCTCTCTTCACGGGAGAGATCGAGTTCTTCAAGCGCACTGACAGATGAGTCAATCATAGTGGTATCGATGTTTAATTTCTAAGAGGTTGTCTGGAGTCAATAATCAAGAAAGTTGCTAAGATTTCAGCAATCTTACTATCATTGATTTTAGCGATTTTTGGCGGAAATATCAGTTTAACAAATTTTTTTCTCAGGAATAACTGACCATATATCTCTCCAAAAACTATTATGAAAACCGTCATTAAAACCGAAAGGGGCAAATTGCCCCTTTCAATTGCTGAGATAATTGTCCTTAAGAAAAGTCAGTATCTAATCTTTATACTGAAGGTGTGACGCGAGCATAGAAAGTACCGCGAATTTTCACATCAACGGCTTCTTTAGCTCCTAAGTCCGTATCAGAAGGCTGTTCACTTTCAAATACGCCACCGATTTCTCCAGTTTCCTTATCAACTTTGGTCACTTGGAGAGAAATAGAACCCTTACCAATGGGAGTTTGTTTCACATTGGCGTATTCTTCACTATCAGCACCCGCAGGTAAAGCGACGGCATTGTCATACCCAGTGGCTAAACCACGACCTTTTGGATCTAAGAAAGTCGCACCCCGATAGGAAGGAACTTTAAAATCTCCTTCAAAATCAACAGAACTGTTAATGGAAGTAAATCCAGGCTGAGTTTTACCCACTAAGTTTTTAATAGTAAAGAAGAAAGGAACCTGTTCACCACCTGGTAATTGAACCGTTACAGGTTGGAAGTCCATACCACCTTCTTCAATGAAGGTTAAGACCCCATCTTTACTCACACTAATTTTGCCAGTAATCTGCTCTAAACTGGTGGTGAAACGGGTTAATAACTTACCGGAAACATATTCTGCTTCTTGGCGTTTATTAAGAGGTTCTTCCTTGACAAAATATTCTGTGGGTTCCAGACATAAATCGTCAACTTGATAAGTTTTACCAGGTTCAATGGGAAGAGAACCCCGTGTAAATTCAGACATTTGGGGACACTTATTAGCTAGTCCTGTATTTAAAATCTCTTCGTAGGTTAAATCCTGGGGATTAACCGCATTGGCTGGACCTTCGCTACAAGCTGTAATTAACCCTAAGCACAATGCTAGAAAAGCAATAATTAATGAACGAAATCTCATGATCATCCTCGCTTTGTCAATCTCAATGTGACATAATCCCGCGCACTCCGCGCTTTGCTTTGTGCGGGGAATCTCCCTAACTCACGATAGGGCATTCCTGGTTATTTCCATCACTGGGATTTCGCCACTTATCTCAAACCCATTGGTACATATTTATGAAATACGAACCGATGTTGGTTTCCCGACAGAACGACTAATCAGGCGTTTTCGTTTTCCAGAGTCCCTGGATACATATAGTCTTTTGGACAAGTTAGGCAATTGCATCGGGATCTACTTTACCAAAATTCGTCCCCCCCTTCCCCTAAACGGAGTAATTCTTTATCACCAAAATCTTCTATCATAAGGTTGGCTAGGGAAAGGATTTAGGATTTAGGATGGAGCAACCAAAAACATCAAGCCCAACAGAACAGCCCCTGAACTCCCCAAATAGTTCTTCTTCAGATTCCCTGCAAGAGATTATTTTGAGGGTACAGACAGTCGCTGAGCAATGTGATGGAGATTCTCAGGCATTGTTAGACTTGCTCCGTACCTTAGAAACGTTACACCGAGAAATCCGCTCTAATCTATTTGAGCCGTCTTTACCCAATACTCGCAATGCTTTATATGAGTTTCTTAAAGAAATTGATGAAAGTGGAGGATGGCCCTATATCGAGCGGATGAAGCTTCAAGCATTCCTCAAAATGGTTTCTCAGAACGATAAGACTTCCCCAAATACTCAATCTTGAAAGGGAAAACCCATAACTTCTGACTTGCTAAGACGCATTCTAAATGCGTCTTGGCTGATAACCATAACCAGAAAAATATCTTATTAAAATTTATATTCTAAGCCTGTGGAAAAAAAGAAATGCAATTTAGGGTTTTCTTCGTATATTTGCTGATTACGATAGCGCAAAAATAAACGATTGGTAAATGACCATCTTTCAGTCAAGGGAAAAGAAAGCTCAGTATTAGAACTAATAATATAGTTATCCCAATCACCTAAATCTGGGATAATTGCAAGGGTTTGATTAATATTAGCCTGTTCAAACGAAAAACCCCGCCCTAAGAGGATAATCGCAAGGGTTGGATTGATTTCATCCCGTCTTTTTTCAAAATTAATATAATCATATTCATAACGCGGCCCCAGTCCCATTTGAAAATCTAAAAACTCTCTGTTAGACTCTCCTCGCCATAAATTTAAACCCGATCCTAACCAAATATTACTAATAATGGTTAAGTCTTCATCATCGTTTCTAGATGAGAATAAATCTTCGTTAACCGTATTAAAAAAATTAACAAAAAAATTCCAATCACTGTCAAAATGATGACGGTAAACTGAGGTTATAAAACTCCCTGGTCGATAATTATTAACCGTACGACTACTATCATAATTAAAAGAAATATTACCATCAACGAGAATATCTTTTTCTGACCATTGTTTTGAAAAATTAAGATTAACCCCTAAAAAACCTGTGGTATCCCGGAAAGAATTAACTGCTCCGGCAAATCCTAATTTCAGACTGCTTGGGGTTTCTGTAAAAGGAAATTCTGGTAAAGGTTGAGATGCTTCTGTGATTATGGTTTGACTTTTCGCAAAGAGAATTTCCGCCTTTTTTCCTTGCCCAATTTTTTCATATTCAAACGAAATAGTTAATAATAATTTTCCTTTAACAGATTGATCTTCAAGGGTATTTATTAGACTAATTGTATTATTTAAAATATTAATTGCTTGCTTTTTTTGCCCAATCTTATCATAATGACTAGCAATATTGTTTAGGGTAGTTATTTTTAGAGTAATATCCTCAAAATTTTCAGCAATTGATAAAGAGTTTTTTAAGAGAGCGATCGCTTGTTCAAGCTTACCTAAATTAGCATAAGATAAAGCGAGATTATTTAACAGTATGATTTTTAGGTGTGAGTCATCCATCTGATCAATCATTTCTAAACTTTGAGAAAGTCTAGACTTTTTTGAAATCTCATTATTGCCTGGGGACAAATTCACTTTAATTGTTTGATCCTGATTAAATTCTTGATGGGTAATGCTGGCCAAATTTGAACTCGCAAAAAGTATTCCTAATAATGAGCTTTCTAACATATTTATCTCCAACTATGTTACTAAAAAAAGATGATCTTGAGATATGTTAAGTTTGTTTGACTTCTAACTATCTTGTTTAGAAAGAAAATAAGCTAATAATTTATCATTATTAGTAGAAGAATCACTGACTGAAATTTTATGGTGAGGAATACCCAAAGAAATGCCAGCTTCATCTAATGCTTGTTTAACTCTTAGACGAAATTCTCGACCAATTCCCCAATGTTCACTCGGTTGGGTTTTAATTAAAAGATGAATAAGAATACCTTCATGGGATATTTCATCAACCCCTAAAACTTCTATCGCTTCGAGAAATTTTTTGCCCCATTCTGGTTCTTTTTGCATTTGATTAGCTACTTTAATCATAATATTTATTGCTTTTTTAACATCTTCATTCCAAGCAATCTTAATCGTAAAATTAACCCTTGACCAATCTTTGGTATTATTAATCACTGTGGTAATTTTACTATTGGGAATGGCAATTACTTGTCCATCTAGATTACGTAAAGAAGTGACAAATAAATTAATATCTTCCACTAAACCTGACATACCGCCACCGATATCAATTACATCCCCAATCGCATAGCGATCAGTACATAAAATTAGGATACCATTAAGCATATCTTCGAGTAAATTACGGGAAAGAAAAGCGATAGCAACGGCAAAAATTCCTGCTCCTGCTAAAATTGAAAGATCAAGTCCAATTATCCAGAGACTTATATAGATTCCTAGGACAATTGTGATAAAGGTTGTTGCTTGCTTGAGGGTAATTGAATAAGTATTTACTCTCAAGGTATAACGATTAGAATTAGGGTTTGTTACCTGTGCTTCACTTGCCCAACGGTTAAGATAATAATCAATGACAAAATCTCCTAATTTATCAATAAAAATTAATCCTATCCAAATAATTAGCAAATTTAGACTTTCTTTTAATAAATAAACTGAAAAAAAACGAGTTTGACGAAAAATTAACGTAATAATAGTTATTCCCAAAATTAAAACTATTAATTCTAGAATGAAGTCTATTCTTAT
This sequence comes from Crocosphaera sp. UHCC 0190, assembly GCF_034932065.1. Classification (NCBI taxonomy): domain Bacteria; kingdom Bacillati; phylum Cyanobacteriota; class Cyanophyceae; order Chroococcales; family Aphanothecaceae; genus Crocosphaera; species Crocosphaera sp. UHCC 0190. The sequence continues at coordinate 24,090 of NZ_JAYGHP010000022.1, read as the reverse complement.
AAAAAGTTGAGATAAGTTTATTTTCTGTTTAAGCAAAGTTTGTCGCCGTAAAAAAATCTTTTGTTTTGAGCGAGACAACTGATTATATATCCACGTATTTTTACGAAAAATTTTCTTGATAAAATTCAAAAATCTTGTTATTTTTGGAGGAAACTTTTCACTTTTATTTGAAAATTCATTTTTCTCAGCTTGTTTATTTCCTAAAGATTCTGATTTATTATTATCATTCTTCTGATGGGCAGTAGCCTCGGCATCAATTGTCAAAAATTCTGTTAATTTTCGTAGTTTTTGTATAAGATTATTATTCCATTTTCTCAAAAAATTACGAATCAATTCAATCAACCAAATTAAGATTAGAGTTATCCCTATAATTACCCCTGAAATAAACCATCTCGACTTCGGATATTGTCGATCAAATTCATATCCCCAAAGGGCATTACTGAACGATATTTTAATCGTATCTTGCCATTTTTTAGCTAATTGTTCCACAGTTGTGCCATTGGCTTTTGCATCCATATCAGTAACAGTGACAATGGATTGTGAAGCGATTCCTAAATCAAATTGAGAAGTAATATAGATAACTGTTTGTTGATTTTTAAAACCAATTTCAATGTTCGGTGTCCAAGGATGGGAGGGTTTAAGAGTAGCAGGATACCACAATTCTTTGACGGATGTGGGCAACCAAAATTGCCAATCTGCGATATGAGGAACCTCAAAATTAGTTTGATTTGTAATAATATTTTGAAAAATTTTATCAAACACTTGCTGAACTAACTTTGCCCGTTGTTCTAATGCTTGAGTTACCTCAATATTAGATTGATTAAGTTCTTTAAGGGCTGCTAAGGTTAGTTCAGGAGTCAATAAAGTTGTTTGAATTCTTCGAGAGTCATCATAGATATAAACATCACTACACCAAAATCTCCCACAAGCATAAGCTTGATTAAGGTCCCAGGGTGTTGTTGACGTGGTTTGGTTATCAGTGGGTGTGGTAAATATCGGAATTTGTCCGACAGTGCTTGGTGTCCAGGTCAAAGCTAACGTTAAACTACAAACAACAATAATAATAAAATTTTTTATTTGTTTAAACATTTTTTTATTGTTTATTGATTTGATACTCAGGAGAACCCCCAGAGGTTATCATATCAGAGCAACAATCAGATTCAGATGGGCTTTTTGTCTTCCGTGATTTTAATTATGCAGCTTCGATTGAAGGAAATACAGGAAAATTAACTGAAGTTCAAACCAAATAATTAATACTGAAATTTATGTTCGATTACTTACCGTAACATTAGATAATAAGAAAGAAAACCCCGTTACTTAGGTTCTTGGTTTGATGACAGACAATTCTTGGCATTCTGCTACAGAAATTCAAGGTATTTTTGATCGCATTGCCCCAGTTTACGATCAACTCAATCAAAGGTTAAGTCTGGGACAACATCGAATTTGGAAACAAATGACCGTTAAATGGTGCGAACCCCAACCAGGAGATGTAGGGTTAGATGTTTGCTGTGGTAGCGGTGATTTAGCTCAATTATTAGCCCGTAAAGTCGGAAAAACTGGCCGGGTGGTGGGGTTAGATTTCTCTCCAGAACAATTGGCGATCGCAGATCTACGGGCCCAGAATAATTATCCCTCCCTTGCCCTAAAATGGGTCGAAGGAGATGCCCTGACCTTACCTTTTGAGGATAACACCTTTGACTGTGCCACCATGGGTTATGGACTGCGTAACGTTGTGGATATTCCGCGCTGTCTGCAAGAATTACATCGTGTCCTCAAACCCACTGCAAAAGTTGCTATCCTAGACTTTCATCGTCCGACTCAACCCTGGATGCGTACCCTTCAACAATGGTATCTCGATAACTTTGTAGTTCCCACGGCTAAAGGTTTCGGGTTAACGGATGAATATGCTTATATTATGCCCAGTTTGGAAAGATTTCCCCTGGGAACCGAACAAGTAAAATTAGCTTATGAGGCAGGATTTAGTCATGCTGTTCATTATCTCATTGCTGGGGGAATGATGGGGGTGTTAGTAGGGACTAAAGATTAGTCATAATGGAATCATGCCCATTTGTCTTATGATAAGCGATCGCCTTTGATCGTATTTGTTAACGTCTGACTTGATTATGACTTTTTCAGATTTTTCTTCCCTAGATTTATCTCTAATTTCCACCATTATTGTACCGCCGATCGCCGGAGCAATTATTGGTTATTTTACCAATGATATTGCTATTAATATGTTATTTCGTCCTTATCAGGCGATTTATGTTGGTAAACGTCGTTTACCCTTTACCCCTGGATTAATTCCCCGTAATCAAGAGAGACTGGCCAAAAAAGTTTCTGATACCATTATGGGGTCATTATTAACCCCAGAAGAATTACAAAAGTTAGCCCAACGGTTATTAAAAACGGAACGGGTACAAACGGCAATTTTATGGTTATTAAACCTGGCTATTAAACAAGTTAAAACGGATAAGGAACAAAAAACAGCTAAAATTTTATCAGAGATTCTTCGAGATTTATTTACTGAATCTTTACCCAGACTTTTGAAAGCTTTGGCCCGTCGCACTGATTTTTTAGAACACCAAATTAATCAAATTTTTGACCAAATCATCTTAGATTTTCGTCTGACTGATACCCAGGCCAGACAGTTTGCCGACTGGTTACTCGAAGGGGTTTTACCTCCTGATATTTTACGTCAAGCTTTAGTAGATTTTCTCACGGAAAGAAATATTCAAGTCATTGATGAGGGAGTTCGAGAAAAAACCAGTGGCACTTATTGGGTGGTGGCCAATTTATTTGGGGTTCGTAATACTTTATTACGGTTACGTAGTTTTTGTCTAGAAGAACAGGAAACAGCGAATACAAGACTCAAAGAATTATTATTATCTTTAGAAGTGCGGAGTCGTTTACGGGAGTGGTTACAAAGTATTTCCTTACAAAATTTACCTGTTTCTACCGTTAGACAATTACGCAAAACAACCCGTGAAACTGTTCAGACTTATGTTCAAGAAAGTGGATCTCAATTTATTCAAGATTTTGGTCAAACTGTTGACTGGAATCAGCTATCGATTCTCATTATTAATCGTCTGCAAAATTCAGCCGCTTTAACGACTTCTCTAGAAACAATTAGCAAGGAATTAGCTTTAATTTTAGACAAGTATTTAGAGGAAGATTTAGAAAAAATTGTGGCTCAAGCAATTCCCATTTTATCCATTGATCAAGTGATTATTGACCGAGTTAATGCAACTTCTCCTCAAAATTTAGAAGCCGCAGTTCAAGGAATTGTTAAAAGTGAATTACAAGCAATTGTTAATCTAGGAGGCGTTTTAGGCTTTATGGTGGGGGTTTTTCAAACAATTTTGTTATTATTTAGATAACCACTTAAAAAGTTTTTCTACCGTTAATTGGAAGTCCTCAGCAGATACAGGAACTGGAATTTTAGCGTCAGCTTTATCAAAAATTTTCAGTTTTAATATATTTTAAGGGAAAAGAAGCAAAAAAAACAGGAGGAAATTTGTTTTAAACTTTCCTCCTGCCCATTAAGGTTGGAAACTTAGTTAGTTAAATAATTGGCCTTCTAATTCTATATTCAAAATGTCTAAATAATATTGATTTTGCAGAGCATTACTCGATAATCTACCTTTAGCGATCGCACATCTAACTAAGGTTTCTGCATCAATTTTTTTCGCTGTCAAGGCACTTTTAAACCCACCATGACTGGGAATACCTAAATCAGAAAAATAGCCCTGATAAGCTAATTGAACTAGGTTAACGGGAGACAATTCTGATGCAACATTTCTACTGCCATTCAGGTTAACTGCTGCGACTTCTTCCGATGCCATAGCAGGGGCGACAATACTAGACAAAAGAGCCACTGATAAACTACCAAGGATGAGGTTTTTCATGGGAAAAAGTTGCCTAATGAATTGTATAAACTTGAGGGTAATCATAGACAAGTCTCATTGTCATCAAATCTTGAAATTAGCAAATTAAATTTTGCTTAAGATCACAGAAAATTCGACAAGGAGAAAGTTGCTATGACCCTAATTATAAGATGGGTCATTATATATTATCTTCCCCTTTGTAGTTCACCCAATCGGATGAGTATCATGAAAATTTTACATCTAATTAATTCTATAATTGCCTAAAGAGAAAAAACTATTTAAAATAAAAAAGACCAAATAACCACCTAAAAATGACCAGAGAAGACCTTTCACCAACCCCTCAACCCCATAGCCAAAAACCTTTACCCAAACTGAAACTATTAACCATGTTTCGGTTAGGATTATTCCAAATGGGACTGGGGATCATGTCTCTTTTGACCTTGGGAGTCCTCAACCGGATTATGATTGATGAGTTGACTGTACTGCCTTGGATCGCAGCAACAGCGATCGCCATGTATCAATTTGTCAGTCCCGCGCGGGTTTGGTTTGGGCAAATGTCCGATAGTAAACCCATCAAGGGCCATCATCGTACAGGTTATGTGTGGATTGGAACAGTCTTATTCACCGTACTCTCATTCATCGCGTTACAAGTAGTTTGGCAACTGGGAACCAGTATTCAGACAACGGGGTGGAGTTTGATGTCCTATGGTTGGGCCGCCTTTTTGGGGTTCGTTTTTGCTGGTTATGGGTTGGCCCTGAGTATTAGTTCTACCCCTTTTGCGGCCTTATTGGTGGATGTTTCTGATGACGATAACCGATCGCAGGTGGTGGGAATAGTTTGGTCAATGTTGATGGTGGGTATTGTGATAGGGGCTATTGTTAGTTCAAAATTACTGAATACTCCAGAAATTTGCGGGGAAGCGATCCTTTCCTATGATCCAACGGCAACCACAAAAATCGTCAATATTGCCACATTACAAGCAACGGTTAACCCTGTTTTTATCATTATGCCTGGGATTGTTTTGGCAATGTGTTTTTTGGCAACTTGGGGAGTAGAGTCCCGTTATTCTCGTTTTACTATGCGTTGTCGTAGCGTTCAACGGGAAGATCAAATTACCCTGAAAAATGCCTTAGAAGTCTTAACCGCAAGTCGTCAAACTGGACTCTTTTTCAGCTTTATTTTGGTACTAACCCTCAGCTTATTTATGCAAGATGCGGTGATGGAACCCTATGGGGGGGAAGTATTTGGAATGTGTATTGCTGAAACTACTCAATTAAACGCATTTTTTGGCACAGGAACCCTTTTCGGGATCGCGTCAACCGGGTTTTTAGTCATACCCCGTTTAGGAAAACAAAGAACCACAAAAATTGGTTGTCTGCTCGCATCTGCTTGTTTTAGTTTAATTATTTTAGCTGGTGTCATGGAGAGTCCAAGTTTACTGAAGTCGGGGTTACTATTTTTTGGCTTAGCATCAGGAATGATCACCGCCGGGGCCACCAGTTTAATGTTAGATTTAACGGTAGCCGAAACCGCCGGAACCTTCATCGGGGCCTGGGGTTTGGCTCAATCTATGGCCAGGGGACTGTCTACGGTTTTGGGCGGGGCCGTTTTGAATGTGGGGAAGGAGATCTTTTCGATTCCTGTTTTGTCCTATGGGTTAGTTTTTGTGATCCAAGCGATCGGTCTGTTAGTCGCTATTTGGTTATTGGGACGAGTGGACGTGAAAGAATTTAGGGATAATGCGAAAATGGCTATTACTACGGTGATGGAAGGTGACTTGGATTAAGGTGGTGAAGGGGTGAGGAGACAAACGCTATAATAATGTACAGTAGAAAACTAAAACTATGGGACGTAAAGCTAAGTTAAAAAAAGAGAGAAAATCTCTGCCAAATGAGAATAATGGCTCTCAATCTAACCCTGATCAATTTGTTCAACATCTTGAAAGACAGGGTTACTCATTGAAACAGGTAAAAATTGCTCCAGATATGCCAGATAAACCTATCGATCCTCAAGTTTAATTTGGGATGATTTTTTTATGATATCTCATCAATTATTAATGGTTGATTCCCTTAACACTCAGATCTATGAAACTGAGGAAGAATTGTCCATAGGAGCCGCAAAAATTGGACAAGAATATTTAGAGAATATTTTAGACCATAAAAGTGAAGCAACCATATTATTAGCGACGGGAAACTCTCAGCTTAAGTTTTTGGATAAATTAATTGCTTCTCAAAAAATTGATTGGTCACGAATTAATTTATTTCATTTAGATGAATATTTAGGGATCGATGGAAAAGATGCGGCAAGTTTTCGGTTTTATCTCCATGAAAGGGTTGAAAAACGCATTAATCCCAAGGTCTTTCATTATTTAATTGGGGATACTTTAGAGCCTTTAGATGAATGCGAACGCTACACAAAATTACTGAAAAAACATCCCATTGATCTCTGTTGTTTAGGGGTAGGAGTTAATGGACATTTAGCCTTTAATGAACCCCAAGTAGCTAATTTTAATGATCCCCATTGGGTTAAATTAGTCCGTCTTGATCAACAAACTCGTTGGGTTCAAGCACATCAAGGACATTTTAAAGACTTTGAAAATGTCCCGAAATATGCTTTTACTGTGACTATTCCTACTATTTTATCAGCTAAAAAAATCATCTGTTTAGCCACAGGAGAAAGCAAAGCAGAAATTATCAAAGAAATACTACAAGGGGGCATTTCTAAGCATTGTCCTGCTTCGGTTTTACGTCAACATTCTGATGCGACTTTATTCTTAGATAAAGAATCAGCACAGTTGTTATGAGTCAAAAATGAGTTAAGAATTTACGGCCGTTTCTACTGCGACGGGCAACCCTGAATCCTCAAAGTGTCGGTTTTTAGCACGGGCCAGTAGGTCGGTTTCAACGGGAACTCTAAGCTTTGACCCTAACCTGAGAAACTCAAGCATTTTAATGAAGCTAAAGGTGGGGTCTGGAAGATAGACAACCCGTCCAGCACAAATGGTTATGCCATGGCGACTTGATGATGGAAAGGCATGGTGGAGATTATGCCAGCCTTCACCCAAGGTTAAAAATGCGACAAACCAACTGTTTCGACTATGATCGTTGGTGATAAACGGTTGCTTACCGATAATATGACTGAGGGAGTTGACGGTTTGCACACCATGAAAAAGCAAGGTCGTGCTGAGAAAAAAGGCACCGAGATATTCAACACCACCAATGAAATAGGAGATGGCCCCAAGTGCCACTAGAGGGATGAAATGCAAACGGTCAATCACTTTTAAGACGAGATCACTCTCAACATTGCTCGGCAGCTTAGCAGGAAAGAAACGAGGGGATAACAGCCAACCCCCTTGAGACCAATAAAATCCTCTCAGTCCCTTGGCCGGGGTATAAGGAGAATGAGGATCTTGATCTTGATCAGAATATTGATGATGGTTCAGATGGTGTGCTTTCCACCAACTTGGCCCCATCTGCCCTGCTGCTGCCGCGACTATACAGCCCACCCATAAAACCAGCGCAGGAGTCTGATAACTTCTGTGGGTGAGGAGTCGATGGTAAATGGCTGTGGTTGCAAGCATACGGATGACATATAACAACACGATCCATAGGACAGAACCCCAGGATAAGCCAGTTATTAGAATAAGAAGCGATCCGATATGGCTGACAATAATCAGTGTTGGGCCGATTATATAAGAAACAATTGTGAGTAACGAATAGTTCATGAAAACACAGTCAAAATAATCGGCAAATCACCTTATATTCTACAGTATTTGCCCTTCATTACGATATTTTTATGGGTTTCTGATGCAATATTATTTTTTAGTTGACATCTCCGCCACTAACATACGCGATCGCAGGGGTCTTCCAACCGACATTAAAGATAAACAATCAGCAGCGTTGTTATAAGAGACGATGTTAACTATGAACCATGAGAAATTGACCGTTCCCATTAATCTCGCCGTCACAGCTAGCAAAGTTGGAAACAAACCACATCAGATAGAATCGCCAGATGCGACGGAACTTAGCAAAATCTATGCCGTAATGGAGATCTTTAACGTATTCATAGCTTTCATCAAAGTTTTTCAGCCAATTCACCAAGGTGGTGGAGTAATTCATGCCATTGAGATACCATCGCCGAATCGTTTTTAAGTCTTTATTACGGCTGGGAACTGCATCAAAGTTCCAGTAACGACCGTGGGGGAAAATATATTTATGGGTGTAAACACTGGATATGTTATTCGGGGTACGGACTGTGATGATGTGAATGAATACCTTGCCATCACTTTTGAGAAAAGATGCCAGCTTTTGGAAAGCATTGGTCAAATTTCCCACATGACAAAAGACTCCCACCGAGAGAACTTTGTCAAATTTCTCTTCAAATTTAACCTTGTTAAGATCCCCTTCGACCAGGGTAAATCGTCCTGAATTGAGATAGCTTTCACTGTCTTGCATTTTCTGGCGCATATATTCGCATTGCTCATGGCTAAGGTTCAGTCCCGTAAATCTGACATTTGGGAACTTAGACATTACATAATTTGGAATACAGCCCCAACCACAGCCAAAGTCTAGAATGTTGTCCCCATCTCGGATCTCTAGTTTTTCAATTATATCATCGATCATCTGCATCTGGGATTGCTCTAAATCGATAGCCCCTTTCTCCCACAATCCCATGCTGTATTTCGGATAGATTAGTTTCCCTTCCCCTAGCATCCGATTTAACATTCCTTGTGGAAGATCATACTGGATCTTCATCAAATCCCTGGCCCCTTCTGCCAAATCGTCCGTCTCTTGTAAGACCCATTCATAGGGAACGAGAAGTGAGGGAAAATACTTGAAAAAGATGGGCATACAAGTATCAAAAAGCGATCGCATCAAAGAATCAGGAACCTCTGGTCCGTTGATATAAGCCTCTGCTACTGCCATTTGCACTGTATTAACTACCTGCGTTGCCATACGGGTTGCTTGGTAAGCAATTGGGCTTTTGGTATTTACATCTCCGACTAAAGGGATATAATTTCGGATATCTTGGACAATATTGGAAGTCATATAAACACTCTCTACTAACATTAAAAGGATTTTTGTTATATCGCTTATAATAAACTAGGATAAAACAATCAATACAAATACTTTTTTAATTGAAATAAAAAATAGTAAAAATTAACACTTAAAATTGGTCATTTTATCCATTAATTGGACAAATTTAGCCTTTAAAATAGTCAAGTTGCTCGACTTCAAATACTTCTTGGTTCTGAATTAAAACCGTTTTTCATATCTGACACGAAACTCATTAAAACCATAATCATAGGATAGACGAACATAACCTTTATCTTCAACTTCATAAATGGTTTCTAAAAAGGGAACAATGCGAAAATCTGTGCTACCAATGGTATCGCTAACAGAGGTTTCTATATCATAAACTAAACTTTGGAAAAGCATCGGCAAGGCCAATTGAACAATACCAAATTGAATTAATTGTTCTGTATTTTGTCCTTGGAATGCTTCTGCTAAAACCAAGAATTGTTGCCCTAATAAACGGACAATTTCCCCCTGACTTCGTGAGGGACTACTGGTTAATTTGATTGCTGGATTACTTAATAATTGTTGATCGGTTGTTCCTTTTTCTGCTAATAGTTGTAAACAATTACTAACTTTTTCTAATTCTTCATCGGATAAGGTAGCTGTTGTGGTAATAGGTTGCAAAGCATCATGAATTTGACAGACTTCTGATTCATTTTTTCCTAAACTGGGAACTAACTGAGCGAGGGAACCATTGAGGGCTAAATTAATATCAACCCGTTGCACTTTATTGAGACTATCATCAGGAATTTCGGTGGTTCCTTCTGTGCGAAATCCTCTTATTGTCCCAGAAACATCAGAAACAATAGTTCTTAATTGAATATTTAATATCGGATTTAATAATCCTTGTTTGGGGTCAAAAACGATTTGATTTTGATTACGACGTTCAACAAAAAAGCGAGTATCTAAGAAGTTAAACTGTCCACGATTAACATTAATTGCTCCTTGAGGTTGTAATGTGTTAAAGTTTCCCAAGGAACCATTAACTAATAAATCACCGCCGAATTCAAATCGAAATAAGGGCAAAGATTCAACAAATAAATTTTGTAAACTCACCTTAAAATTCTGGAGTTGAGGCATAAAAAGAACGGGTTGATTATTACTCGCTACTCTTCTCGAACGTGGGTTAACCCATTGATTAATAGTTGCGACGGTTTCTACTTGACCATCACTAGAAGTTTTAGGAATAAAAATTTGTCCATTAGCTAAACGAACTTGTCCCCCAACAATGGGTTGAATAGCCACACCAGTAACAATTACTTGACCATCAACTTGCCCCCGATATAATCCTTCTAAATTAATTTCTCCTTGTTCAATGGCTACTGTAAGAGGGTTTTCAAGGTTATTTTGAGGAGTAAATATCGGTAAAATTCCGGCGATATTTAATTTACTATCAGCAAAGGTTCCTTGGAGTTGTTGGACATCAATTACTTTGTCATTCATTGCAACTTTTCCACTCACCGTTAAGGGTTGAGGTAAAGCTGAACTTTGGAAAACAGTTTCGTTTAGAGTTATCATTCCTTTCGCATCTAAGGCAGAGAGAAGTAACCCCTGAGAAAAGTCAAGTTTTCCCTTCACTTCTGCCTTAACTTCCCCTTCTCCACTGGTTAATAAAACTTGTTCACGGCTGAAAATACTAACCAATTTAAGTGCGTCAGTATCTAGGCGAATATTAATGTCGAATTCATTATTATTTGGATTAGGAGGAAAGGGAATATTAACAGAAGCATAAATAATTGATGGTTCATTTGTTAATAATTTAAACCTTTCATCTTGATAACTAAATTGTCCCTCAACAGTTTTATTTAAAGGCCTTCCTTGAAATGCTGCATCAACGAAGGCAAATTGTCCCTGTAATTGGAGAGCAATTAGGGTTCCATTGATATTTCCTGAAGCATTGAGGGCCCCTGATGTATCTAAGGGGATTTTGATAAAGCTGCCAATGGTATCCAGGGATAAGTAATTAAGTTGCCAATTAAGGTCAATTTGTTGGGGAGAAAGTTGACCATCTAAAGCGATAATTGTATCTTTAATTTGAATTTTGGTGGGTTTAATCGTGATGACATTATCAACAAAACTGGCCGCAATTTTGACTTGATTAACTGGAATAACTTGTTGATCTCGTATGACTAACCCCAAGGGTTCTACAATATCAGGATAGGATGCTTGAGGATGCCATTCCCAATTTTGACCCGTGAATTCGACATTCAAGGTAGGATTATAAAGGGTTCCTCCGAGGGCAATTTCTGTATCAAAGCGGCCACGAATATCTAATTCTGTGGGAACACCTCCCGCTTCTCGTTTCCTCGCTAATTCTCGAATTTGTTGATCGATGACTGCTAATAAGTTAACTTGTTCAGCGATGGTAGCATTAGCATTTCCCACAGACTGGGCCGGAATATTTTGAGCTTCAGCATAATCAATGGGTTGAATTTTTAATAAGTCTAAAAGTCGTTCCACATTGGAGAGTTTTAAAGCTGTTAATAAGTCCTCAACTCGTCCTTGATTTACATTTAAGTTACCTTGAATTGCCCCGGATTTCAAGTTAAGTGATCCTTGCAGTGCATAGAGGCTTTGTCCTAAACTTAGGGTAGCATTTTTTAACTGGGCGAAGTTATCTCGATAGAGAATATTTGCGGTTATTTGATTGCCTTGAATAAATCCTAAACTGGGTTGATCTATAGTTATAGTTCCTTTTCCTTCTAAAGTGAAGGGGTTAATAGCAATTTCAGTATTAACAACCCCTGAAATAAATCCAGGAATGCCAAACTCTTTTCCTGGGGAAATTTTGAATATGTCTAAGGGGAATTCTTTAACGATAGCTACGAATTCATCCCCTCTGAGTTTTCCTGTTGCAATGATGGGTGGTTTGTCCCCTGAAGTTTGACGTAATTCAAAGGATGTAGGAAGATAGGGGGCGGGACAATTTTCACGAGTACAAGGTTGCAGAGAAGCAGAGATAATATCTTCATTTCCTCGTAAGTTTAAGGCAATGGTTTCCCCGATAATTGCCTTAAGTTTGCCCGTTAATTTGGGTTCAAATTGACGATCATTAAAGGCAAGATTAAGAAGTTTTACATCGCCTAAAAGTTTTATATTACCTGGGTTTGTGGGGGCAGTTAGTAAATTTTGACCGACTAAAGTTCCCTTAAATTCTCCCATTCCTCTTAATTTTATTTCTTCTGGTAGGAATTTTTGATCGACAGGAATTAGGGAAATTAATTGGGTTAAAGGTAGGCTGGCAAAGTTCGAGTTTGCTGCAACTGTTAAGTTAATTTGAGCATCAGGATTTGTTAAGAGGTTAGAAATTAGTAAATTACCACTAGCTTCTAACTTTTGTCCATCGATTTGAAGGGCAATATTATTGGCTATAATTGGTAAGGTTCCGCCTCCTTCAAAAATGCTTTTAAGGCTACCGGAAAGGGTTGCTTGGGCATTCAAGTCATTAATTTCTATTTGGGGGGCATTGGGAACAAGCTGGCTTAAAATTAGAGCAGGATTGAGGTTGGATGCAGCTATTTTTGTATTCCATTGATTATTTTGTAAGTGAGTTAAGGTGTTAATTGTTCCTTCAGCAGTAGCCAGTCTTAAATTAACAGTTGCCAAAGCACTGCTTAAGTCAGGAGTGCTTGATAGGAGTGGCATAACTCGACTTGAAAGGGTTATTTCAGCCCCAGTTAATTGAGCAGGAATGGGTAAATTAGGTATAAAATTATTAAGAGGTAATTGGGAAAGATCGACGACTCCGCTAATTATGTTACTGCCTAATTTTCCAGTCGCATTGACCAGACTTCCTTCTACTATTAATTGTAGGTTAGCTGTCCCGCGAAAGCTACTAATATCTGGGGTATTTCCTAGAGAAGCAATGAGAGAGTTGAGGTTGCCTGTTACGGCAATGTTACTGCTAACTAAGCTTGATTTTACAGGTAAATTAGGAATGAGGGAATTAAGAGGAATTTGACCTACATTAGCTACGGCTGCTAAGATACCATTACCGATTTCTAGATTAGCATTAATGGGATTTCCTGCAACTGTTAATTGAACATTACCATCTATATTAAGACGGTTAAGATTAAACGTTGAATTGGCAAAAAGTTGGTCAAGGGAACCGGATAAATTAATTTTGGTGTTTCTGACTTGTACCGGAATAGAAATATTAGGAAGATAGGGGTCAAGAATTAACCCTGAAACAATGGCAGTCGTGTTAAGATTACCTTGAGAAAGATTAGTATTAAGGGCGATTGCACCTTGATCTACATTTAGGGTAAGATTTCCTCGACTATTAATAGTATTGAGGGCAAAATTATCGAGTTTTCCTGATAAGTTAATATTGGCATTACTTAGAGTAATTTTTTGAGTTAAAATAGCTGCGGGACAACTAATTAAGGAACAGGTAAATTTTACAAAAGGGGTTAAGGAAAAATTATTTGCAGTCACTAAGCTTTGCCATTGTTTCCGTTTAATATTACCCACAGCATTTAAGGTAATATTCCCACTGTTAGAAGTTAAAACAGTGTCTTGTAATAAAACATTTTCTCCCGCTAACAAAATTGCGCCTTTTCCTGATACTTTTTGACCGGAAACTGTTACAATATTGGGCGCAAGCCATTCTATTTTTCCTTTAGGTTGTCCTAGGTTTCCCCCAATTTTACCTTGGGCAGTTAGGGAACCTAAACTCACATTTAGAGGCGATTTATAGTAAGGTTCAATTAATTTTTGATTAGGTAATTGAACTTGAAAACCCAAAGCAATAGGCATTTTTTGCCAATTAATCGGTTTATTTTCTTTAAGAGATTTTAAAATTCCTGTATCTACTTTTCCTGTTGCTGTAATTACTCCCCCTGCTGTTGGTTTGATTTGAAATTGTTTGAGGTTAACTTGATTTAAGTTAGCTTGAAAAACAGTTTTAAGAGCTTGAATTTGTGTTTTTTCAATCAGCAATGGTTTGCTATTATTAATAGTTCCCGTTAAGATAGGATTTTTAATTTCACCACTTAAGCGAATTTTTCCTTGAATTTCTCCAGCAAGTTTAAGCGGTATTTGGTTAGGAAAAAGTTTTAATACATTCTCTACAATAAACGGTTTGAGATCAACATCAAGATTATAGCCTTCTTGCCAATTAATTGACCCTTTAATTTCTGTAATCAAACCCCCTAAACTAATTTTAGTATTCTTAAATTGAACGGTTTTTCCTTGTAATTCAATACCTAAATTAAGCTTAAGAGGAACCTTTAAGGGCTGAATATTTGCTTCAATCTTAGAAATATCAAAAGTTCCCACTCCTTGAGTTCCTTCTATCCCTTCTAAAGAGGGCAAAGAAATACTCAAATTACTATTAACTAATCCACTTTTGACAGCAACAGGTAAATTAGGAATTAAAGCAACTAATTTAGGCAATGACAATTGATTTATTCTCAATTCTGCCTCAGTTTTCCACGTTTTAATCTGAGTTTTTCCCTTAATACCTATATTACTACTTAAAAGCTGAACCCCTAAATCATAACTAACTTCTTGATCATCATTAGACTTATAAATATAACCGACTTTCCCTGCTGCATCAATTTTAACTATATCCTTAAACCCATTAGGAAGCACAGAAACATCCGCATTATTTAAGCGAATATTCCCCTTGATATCAATCGGTAAATTAAGCTCCCCCTCCCCTTTCATTTCTGGTAAATTTACCCATTTACCTGTTTTATCTTGTTCAATATAAACATTAGGATCATCAATAGTTACATCAAGCTCTAAAGGTTGACCAATAAGCAGAGGCAAAAGACTAAAATTAACAGTAATTCCCTTAATATCTGCTCTATCTCTATCATTTTCTTGGGTAGGAATTGCCGAATTTCCAATACGAATATGATTGAAAGAAAAACTTTCAACCTCTCCCACTCTTACCTCTCTTTCTAACAGTTTGCTCAATTCTGATGAGAGAAGTGGAGATAACTTTTCATAGACAAAATAATTGATACCCCCATACCCAGCAACTCCTAGGGATAATAATACCCCTCCAACGATCAAAGTTGAGGGTTTCTTGACAAAATTAACCAGTCTTCCTAATAATGATGTACCGCTTTCAGACGGTTCTGGTGGAGGGTTAGGGGGGGTATTAGTCATGATTACTTAGCCAGAGGTCTGCAAATCTACTGACTAACTTAACACAAGTTACCCTGATCCTTCAGAGAGCAGTCATGATTGATGCTTCAAAACACTAAAAAAAATTTATCTTGAGATTGATTGTTATAATAAAAAATGAAGAGAAAGAATTAGGGAATTAATAAAAATGCAGAAGTATAAATGTTAGGATTGTTATTAGGCTTATCTAACTTATTTCTCTTGTTGGGACTCAATTCCTAACTCCTCTTTCAAATCAGCCAAAGTTTGAGGAATTTCTGTTTCTGCCCATTCTAACGCCCAAAATAAACGTTTTGCATTGGCGGGCGATCGCAATAAATAAACACATCCCAATAAAGTCGAAAGTTTATCAAAAACAATTTTATAGACCAGTAAGGTTTATTTTTATCCATGTACTCATTAGGGGGTGATCCCATAAAACCACCCCCTTTCTTTCCTTCTATAAAACCCCAAATCATGCCTAAATAGCAATACTTTGAGGGATATGAGAAGGTTGTAAATAAACATAGGGTGTTTTGCCCTGTTGTTTTAGTTTATTATTACGTTCTTTCAGCTTAACTTCAATTTCTTTCAACTGCTTTTTAAACGCCTTAAACGCTTGTTTATCCCCATCTTCTTGGAAGGGGTTAGGTAAGGTTAAAAGACTCTTACTGGTGTAAGGAGGAAGTATAGTTAATATCTTAACTAAGACGATTTGCTTAATAGTTTGTTGCCGATCTGGTAGCCAATCTAATAAGATTTTTTCTCGGTCTTCTTCTGTCTTGATCTCATCATCATAAAGAGAAGAAAAAGGCTTATACAAGGCAAAGGGCATATTAGAAACCCAAGCACCATAATCATACTGTCCAAAGTTAACAGCAGCGTGTTGAGTTGTTGCCAGAAAAATCATGATGGTGACAATCTCAATGAGATCATCTAAGTTATTGAGTTTTCCTGTTAATTGATCTGCTTTTTCGGGAGGTAATAACCCTTGAATGGTTCCCGCATTGGGAGCAATTAATTCATTTTTCCAGGCTTGTAATTTATCATCACTTTCTACTGCATTATTGTCTTTGTAGTGATTTTTCAACACATCACTAACATACTTTTTGGTGGCATCCCACATCAGGAGTGCATCATCTTTATAATGATAGTTAGGTAAGTTAACTACCCCACGAGATTCTAAGCTGTAAGGTAAGGCTTTTTTGTAGAATTCCCAAGGTTCACCTTCATAGTCAGTTACTAATCCTTTGCCCCAATAAGCTCGGCTTAATAATTCATTAGAACCAGTGTAACCTAATGCCCCGGTGCTATCAAAGAAATTGCCTCGCCCTAAAAAGGTAGAACGAGCCATATAATTAATAGCTAAGGTGTTAAAAAAGTGGGGTTTAAGTAGTTGATAAAGAATGTGATCGGGGGATAAAATTCGATAGGTACTAACGGTACAAACTTCAATCACTAAATGGGTATCAAGTAAATGGGCGATAATTCCTTGATAAGCAATATCAGTTGCTGCAACCGCTAATTTAGCCGCTTTCCATTCAACTGGAGAAGATTTAGGTGTTAAAATCTCTGGATAAGGATCAGTTTCTGGCTGATATTTTTGCTTAACTTTGATTGCAACAGGGAGTAACTGTTCTTGCTCATTGAGATAAAATAAGCATAGGGGAGAAGCAGTATAGCGTCCTAGTTGATCTTCTTGTTTCGGCTCAATAATATCTCCAAAAATTTGATAATCTAGTAAATATAATTTCCCTTTCTCAAAAGCTGATGCTAAGGAAAAATTATCTCCTAAATAGGGTTTAAGATGGTCATCTGTTACCGGAAAATTACCATCAGTTGCTAGATCTTCTGGATTAGCTTTTCTCATTAAAACAGGGTTGAGTCCCCCTAAAAATTGATTGCCAAATTCGGCATCTTCTTCCCATCTATCAGCAATTAATGGTTTTGGTAATAATGTCCAAGGTTTAAAAAATTGGGACAAATCTTGCAATTTTTCCCATTTATCAGCCGGAGCTAAAGCTGCTCCTAAGCCTAAATCGGCAACTCCCTTAAATTCAATTTTTGTTCTACTTAAAAAGCCAAAGATATGGAACAATTGAGCAAGAATCAAACTTAAAACAGAAATAAGCGCGGTAAAATCAAAGATGAAAATCTTGAAGGGACTCATCCCTTCTCCCTTGGGAAGCCCAACTACATAGGGAGGTGCGCCAGGATAACGCACTTTGGGATCAACCCAGGAAAAGGTATCTTTAGGATTACTTGACATATAGTTAATTTATCCTCTGAAAAAGCTCTTTTTAGGTTTTATGTTACAGGACAAATCTACCCAAATCTTTAAAATTAACTGTTGCTTAAAAATTCTTGATATTAACCTTGAGGAAAAAAAGGCTGACAATAAGATTAATATTGTCAGCCTCTCAGTATAATTAAGGATTGAATTTGTCTAATAATCCCTTATCCGAGGGGATGGAAAAGAAGATCAGGATAGAAACGATTGAATTCAATCAAAATCCCTGCGGTAAAAGTTAACAAGGCCATAATTAAGACAGGGGCAGTAGACAGAAACTTTGTGAAACCTTCCATGAATGGTTCTCCCAACAATTAATAATGAATGAAAAAGTGCAAGAGGTGTTTAATTAACGAGGGGAAACGGTAATTTCGCTATCCTTAACTGTTAATTTCCCAGAGGTAAATTCACCAAAGGCAGCTAAAGGCCAAGCAAAACCTGTCAGCATTTTACTGAGAGCTAGAGGTACATCAATCACGACCTCTTTCATTTCAGTATCTTTCTCCTTGCGGATAGCAATTAAGTAGGCCCGGCCAACCCAACCGATCCAACCAGCAATGTAAAGGAACAAAATACCAGGAATGGTAAAGTCTCCGATATGACTCAAATTGCCATCAACAATGAGGTGAGGATAGCCTTCAGGGCCACATAAAGCCTCTGCATAGCGTTCCGCACGTTTTTGACCAGATTGGGGGTCATTGGTGGTATTGAGGAATTTTTTGGACTTTTGCTGATAGGCAGCATTTTCGCTACAAGGGGTCAGATTGGAATACGCAGCAGAAGCAGAAGGCGCAAAATTGAACCACAGAGTTGCAATGAGAATTAGCGCGAACAATCGTTTCATAAGAGTTGTTTCCTTTTGTTACAAAAGACTAAGCGTGAATGCGCGAGTAGACTTTTCATCATAATAATAAGCCCCCAGACACCTTTAGCCTAGGGGTTATGTTACAAATTGTTAGCAGATTGTTGGGGGAGTTGGTCGCTTATCATGAGAATCCCTCATACCACAGCATTTCTGGCAACGGGTTTAAGAATCTTCTTCTTTTTCCTTGGAAGCACTAGGAGAAGCTTTATATATGGCATCTAACTGTTGTCTAGCATCTTCAACCGTCACGGAACGCATCACTAATAATGGTTCATTAATCGGGTTTCCGCGCTCATCTAATAATTCGGGATGGATGGTTTTTTGAGAATTCCATTTGAGATCTCTTTCGGTAGGAGATGTTCCTCGATGGGGATAGCGACGCTGAGAATCCATACTCACGGTAATTAAACTACGAATTAGATTACTAACGGCGAGAAAGGCAATAATTGTGAAAGCCACAATGTAAATTAAATGTAACATTTGAAGTCCTCCGATAAAGCACCTGTTAGGTGAAGGGGTCAGCTAAAAATTATTAGGGGGTAATTAGGGGAAGCGTAAGCTTTTCTTAAGATAATCTTTAATTAGCTTACCAAGAATTGTCGAATGATCTAGGGATTGTTGCAACCTTGATATATATTTAAGACAACGGTAAATCGGGGTTTTGCTGCGGTGCAGCCGCACTCGCGGAGAGAGATCGCCATTTCCTTGAGACTCCCCAACATTCAGCCACTAAGTTATGCCAAGGAACTAAGGCTCTGATCTCGATTCCCGCTTGTTTTCCGGTGGCTTCAAAGAGAATTTTAGCGGTATGAACTTCTTGTTCGCTAGTTTTTACCCGCTCTAACAGTTCCCCTTGTTCTTCCAGGGATAAAAAGGTGATGCGCTCTGATTCTAATAAATGACGGGCGCGAACAAACCAATATTGAAAGTCTTCTAATAATGGTTCTAGAACGGTTTTGAGCAGTTCTTGTTCGCTGGGATTGGTATGAGACATCTTGTAAAAAAGGATTTTATCGCTACTTTAATCTTAGCGTTTTTTACATTTCTTTACATTCTGAATCAAAAATTTTAACTTAAATGTCGGGCTAAGTCCCACCCTATGACTCAGCAAAACGATAAAGTAACCATCCTCCCATGGCCAATCCGATCAAATTGGGCAACCAAGCCGCCAGAAATGGGGATATTACGCCTATTAATCCTAAACTACCAATTAAGAACCCTAAAACGTAATAAGTAAAAATAATTAGCACACTTAACCCAAAACTGGTAGCCCGACTCATTTGTTGGGGACTAGCCCCTAAAGCTGAACCCACAACCCCAAAGACGACACAAATAAAAGGAAAAGCAATTTTTTGTTGAATACGAACTTGAAAGGTGCGTAATTTTTTATCATCTCCCATCACTTTTAAGATCCTCATATATTGCTGTGCCTGAATAATATTCATTTCATAAGGATCTCGCCCTTGCAAGGCAAATTCAAAAGGAGCTTTACTCAAAGGTAATTGACGATGTTCAAAGGGACGAGTCTCTTGATAAGAAGCATCAGGGGCAAGTTTATAAATTGTCCCATTAAAAAAATCCCAAGTATCTTCGTTTGTATTCCAAGTAGCTGAGTCAGACACCACAATACGATTGAGTTTTTCTTCTAACCATTCTAAAACCGTTAAAGTTTTTAGGTGTTTACCATCAAATTTTTCAGCAAAAAATAAATGTCTTAAGCGTTTTCTTGTCTCGCCGTTGGGCAAAACAATTTGTTCATAATCAGGATAAAAAATATCTTTATTTTGCCAAAATGGATGATCCTCTTGGAGATATTCTACTAAGATCGCCGTAGCCCGATAATTGGCGGTGGGTACGACTAATTCATTAAAGAAAAAAGTAACAACTGTTATTACTAAACTTAAAACTAACGCGGGAACAACGAGACGATAAAGACTTACCCCACATCCCCGTAAAGCAATTAACTCACTATCATTACTCAAACGGCCATAGGTTAATAATGTGGTTAACATCACCGAGATTGGTAAGGCGTAGGCGGTAAATTCTGGTACTTTGAGTAATAAGATTTGCACCGCTTGCATTAAGGGCAAATCAGAATCGACAACTTTATTGGCTAAATCTGATAAATAACCAATGGCAACACCTAAAGTGGAAACTAAGCCAACGGAAAAAATTAACGGGGCAATTAATTGTGAAGTTATGTAGCGATCCATCAGGGACAGAGAAAAGCCACCCGGCCGCAATCGCAGAAAGTGAACTAGGGATTTAATAACTTTCATCGGCATCGGCAATTTGGGGGGGCATCAGTCTAGGATCATTGACGGAGTAGGATTGAGTTAGTTGCTCTAGCAACCAACTGACGGTCTTACCATGATTCATAGTAAATCGTTTTGTGCGATCATGCGTTACAATTCGTAACAAAAGTAACTCCCTTAAAATTGTAGTCCTATGATAATGAAAACGGCCTTGATTACGGGCGCATCTTCTGGGATTGGACGGGCCTTTGCTCAAGAATTAGCCCTTCGTGAGACTAATTTAATTTTAGTTGCTCGTTCTCAAGATAAACTATACCAACTTGCCCAAGAGATACAGGGACAGACTTCCCTCGCAGTTGATGTGATTGTACAGGATTTAACAGAACCAGAGGCAGGCCAGAAAGTTTATAATCAGGTCAAAGATTTGGGTCGAACCGTTGATTTATTGATTAATAATGCAGGTTTTGGGGATTATGGCCCCTTTGCAGAACGAAATTTATCTCAACAACTAAACATGATTCAACTTAATGTGACGGTATTAGTTGAGTTGACTCATTTATTTTTAGCGCAAATGCAGCAGCGAGGCCAGGGAGGAATTATTAATGTTTCTTCTATCGCAGGATTTCAGCCCTTCCCTTATTTGTCAACCTATGGAGCAACAAAAGCCTTTGTTTTGAGTTTTACTGAGGCTTTATGGGCAGAAAATCAAGGAAAAGGGGTTCATATTTCTGCTTTATGTCCCGGGCCAACGGAGTCAGATTTCTTTGAAAGGGCGAACTTTCCGTTAACATTTGCCAGTAAGGATGGTAATGGGTTAACCTCCGCCGAAGCTGTTGTGAAAGATGCCTTAAACGCCCTGGAAAACAACAAATCTCATCTGGTAACAGGGGGATTAAGCAATCAATTTCTTGTCAATGCTTCCCGTTTTTTACCTAGAGAATGGTTAGTTAATGCTATAGAAAAACAGTTTAGGGGTTAACTTCTTACAGTAGAGCAGTACATTCTAAAATCAATTTTTGATTGATTAAGGCATGGGGTTGGATTTCTAAGGCTTTGCGGAAAGCAGCAATGGCTTCTCGATATTCTCCCAAGGCTAATAGACATAATCCTAACCCATGCCAAGCCCCAAAATGATAGGGAATTAATTGTACAACTTGTTCACAATCTTTTTTTGATTTTTCATATTGTTCTTGGGTAAAATATAGGACAGCCCGTCGATTCCAGGCCTCAGCAAAATCAGGATAATTTTGAATCGTTTCTGTGAGAATTTCTTCGGCTCTTTGTTGATTACCAGCCTCTAGAAAAAACTGTGATCGTCTCAGTAATTCTAAACCCAATTCTCCCTTTTGTTCAAACCAAATCTGCCAAAGTTGGCCGGTTGCCCTATGTCGGGCTAATTCATCTGCTTCTTTTAAGTCTTGTAATAAGCGATCAATTTGAGAAGACTTCACGATAATAATTAGGGATGATTAGCATTGTTGATGGAATAATTTGGAGGAGTTTAGGATTTCTGTTTTTCAGAAGCGTCATCCTTGGATTCCATATCAGGAACAAAATCGGGACGTTGGGCATCTTCCCAACCAGCAGGACGCTTAGAATTATACCAAGCAAGAGAACCAATTGTAACGGCAGCGATGAAACCCACAACATAAACGATGACAAAATAGGTGGGAAATTGACCAGCGGTTGCCAATAAAGAGGGGAATAAGTTCATTTTCTTTAACTTCCTTGATTTAACTTATCCCATTTTATCAAAAATTTAACCTTATTCCGACTTAATTTGACAAGTATTTAGGCGATTGATTATGGTTGTTAACCATCCAGTAAACCCCCAAAACTGCATTCCTAACATGGGTAAATGTCCTTGGGGGGCCCAAAGATTAAAATTAAGATCTTTATAGGATAACCAATTATTATTGTTTCGCCAGCCTACTTTATCCGCAAAATCTCGCCAAATTTGTGAACTATATTCTTGATTTCCTCCCAGATTTTCATACAACTTTTTTTGTACTGAAAATCCAAAACGTTCGTTACTAATTTCACACCATAATTGATCGATTATTTTTAACTCTTGACAGTCGAAATTTTCGACATGAATTGTATCTAACCATCCAGCTTTTTCTCGATCAGCAATTTTTAACATTAACCTGGCAGTTTCTTTATCTGCTTCTTTTACATGACCAAGGGTGAGAAATCCTTGCAAGTTTTTATAATCAATATTGGTGTCTGCTCTGGAAATAATTATTGATGATTTTTGGCTAGTTTTTTGTGTTTCTTGAGCAATACTTAAAGGAATTTTTGATAAATCACTCCCTTGAGAGGGGGCGACAGTAGCCATAGTTAACTGCTCGTTTCTGGCAGGATTGAGATGTACTTGACGAGAGTTTCTAATATTTTTTTTCTTGGGAACACTCAGGGGTTTTGTTTTCAATAAATCTAGCCATTCTTGGATTGATTGAGGGCGATTTTCTGAACGAAGTTCCATCCCTTTAATAATAGCATAATTAACAGAATTACTGATATTAGCATTATGATTTTTGGGTGGAATAAGATTAATACCTTGTTGACGAAAAGGTGCAGGGAAGGGCAATTGAGAGGTGAGAACATAGTATAAAGTGGCAGCTAGAGCATAAACATCTGTATAAGCTCCCCGTTTTGCTCTGAGTTCATATTGTTCTAAGGGAGCAAAAGATTCTGTGCGAGAATTAGTATGAGTTTGTACTTTATCTTGGACAAATTCTCTGGCTAAACCAAAGTCAATTAAAATCGCTTGCATATTAGTTTTGCGAAGCATAATATTCCCTGGTTTGACATCTCTATGGATAAATCCTTGTTGATGAATATAGATTAAAGCTGAGGCAATTTGTTGAATATAATTTAAGGCTTCTTCTTCTGATAAAATCCCTTTATAGCTTGCATATTGTTTGAGAGTTCCTCCCGCAACATATTCCATAATCATGCACCAAAGTTCACCTTCTTGGCAAACTTGGTCAACTTTGATAACATGGGGATGATTACACTTAGCTAAACAGAATGCTTCTTGAATAAATCGTTCTTGATGTTTACTAAAATTATCCTGATTTTGAATCAAAGCATTGAGGGTTTTAATGGCAACCAAATTACCTGTTGAATGTTCTTTAGCACGGTAGGTAATTCCCGATCCGCCATAACCCAAGATTTTGTCAATTTCATAGCGGCCGCTTTGTAATTTTTGTCCCGTTTTCCAATGAGTCATGATGTTTTAAAGTAAGAAAAATTACAGAAATAATCAGAAGAAAAATCTAGAATGATAGAAATTTATTTGACAGAAAATCGAGCCGTTACAGAAAATAACCACAGGATAAAATAGACAGATTAGACATAACTAGACTTAGTATTCCCAGAATTTAGCAAAAAACTTCAACTTATGTTAAATGACTTTTATTGATTTTTTTTAAGGGGTGTTATTTTTCGGACTGTTTTAGGAATACTACTAAGTGCCTAAACAAAATTAATTACATAGTCTTTTCCAAAATTATCAAGCACTTTTTTGAGATAGCTAAGTAAGCTATTCCAATTGTCGTAAGCCTCAACTTCAATCCACTCATATTTAATAAATTT